>JASFYN010000001.1:0-300000 GCA_030055615.1 Methanothermobacter sp.
CACTAATGCTAAAACACCTAAACAAGAAAAAAGAAGCCACACTAATAGAAAAAGCCCTCACAAAAACACTAAAAAAAGGAATAAAAACACCAGACCTCAAAGGAAAACACACAACAACACAAGTAGCCCAAAAAATCAGGGAACAAGTAGAAGAATATCTTTCAACCACCCCATAATTGCACCCTCGAGGTGATAAGGGATGAACCCCAGAGAACTTAGAAATGACATCCCCCTATTAGAAGATTATGTTTACCTTGATGCTGCAAGCACAACACCAACACCCAGACCGGTCGTAGAGGCCATGGACAAATACTATTACGAGTATAATGCGAATACAGGAAGGGGTGCATATTCACTTGCAGTTAAAGCAACTGAAAAATTAGAAGAAGCAAGGAAAAAGATAGCGGATTTCGTGAATGCGCAAGCAGAGGAGATAATATTCACAAAGAATACAACGGAGTCAATAAATCTTGTTGCAACAGGCCTTAGATTTGAGAAGGGAGATTCTATTATCGTTCCAAACATCGAACACCATTCAAATTACTTGCCATGGTTAAAACTCCGAGAAAAGGGAGTGAACATAAAAATAATCAAAGCAGATAAAAATGGTATTATCGACCCTGGGCGCGTAGAAGAGGCTGTAGATGAAAATACCAAGCTTATAACAGTAACACATGTATCTAACGCTATAGGCTCAGTCCAAGATATAAGAGAGATCGGTAGGATCGCGGAAGAGAATAATATACTTTTCATGGTAGATGCTGCCCAATCATTTGGGCATATGAAAGTTGATGTTAAGGAATTTAGGGCAGACTTCATAGCATTCCCAGGACATAAAGGGGCTCTAGGCCCTGTTGGCACAGGATTCCTTTACTGTAACATTCAGAGTGTCGATAAACTTGAACCGCCAAATCTAGGCGGCGGAACCGTGGTTGACGTATTAGAAGATCAGTTTAAATTAGAAGAACCGCCAAGGAGGTTTGAAGCCGGAACATTAAATATAGCGGGTTTCATAGGCCTTGGAAGGGCAATAGATTATCTCAAGAAGATAGGTATGGATAAGATAGAAAAACATGGCAAAAATCTTACAAGAAGATTATATGAATCCCTCAATCAGATCGACACAGTTGAATGCTATGGAGATCCCAAAAATATTTATGGGATAGTATCCTTCAACATAGACAATATAAACCCTGATGATGTCGCGAGAATGCTAGATGAGAGGGCTTGGATATGTGTTAGAAGTGGTCATCATTGCGCCATACCAGCTATGAGACACCTTGGAGTCCATGAAAAGGGCGGTACCGTTAGAGCCTCCATACACTATTATAATATCCCAGAAGATATTGAAATATTAACAGAAACTATAAATGAAATAGTGAAAATGGGGAGTTTAAAATGACAAAGGCACAGGTAATAGCCATACTAATAATAATCATAATGATTATAAGCACAATAGCATATGCGCTAATATAATATTCTAGGAGGAACAGTAATGGAAAAAGTTAGGATAGGGGCTGTGGTAGCTGAATTTAATTATGACATAACCCAGATGATGTTAAAGTTGGCTGAGGAACATGCAAGATTTCTCGGTTCTGAGATAACCAAAGTCGTGCCCGTACCAGGCGTCTTTGACATGCCCCTCGCGATCAAGAAACTCTTAGAAGATGACAATATAGATGCTGTCATAACATTAGGAGCTGTTATTGAAGGGGCAACAGACCATGATCAGATAGTAGCACAACATGCATCCCGTAAAATAGCCGACCTTGCACTAGAATATGATAAACCAGTAGCCCTAGGAATTTCAGGGCCTAGTATGAGCCGGTTAGAAGCCCATCAACGAGTAGATTACGCTAAAAGGGCTGTTGAAGCTGCCGTTAAAATGTATAGGAGACTTAAAAAACTCTAGATTTTGGGATGGAATTGCAGATTCTAAAACCTGAAGAATTAAGGGAGAAATTTAAAGATCCATGGATAGCTCCTTATAAAAAAATCATCACAATGGTAGACAAAGACCTTGTAGAGATAATAGAATATCATCCTTGTATCTCAGGCTCCCATTGGATGATCTACCAATACCCACGGACAAGCAAACTAATACTAAAGGCAAAAAGGGATGGTAACCGCCACATTTACCTTACAAAGACGGGAAAAACACATCTAAAATTAAGGGCGAGCTTAAACGCTGCTGGAATCGAAGAAGTAACCGTAACAAATGATGAAGTTAAGGTCGTTCACGCCGGCCTTGCGGGGGCTGGTGTTGGCGCTGCAATGTGCCGTGGGATGGCCGAAGGCGTTAAACGGGTTGAACTATATGATGTTGGCGGAGGATCAAAGGTTGGAAGGGCCGCTGTGATAACACCAAGACTTGAGAAAGTTATCATAGGCATAGATGATACAGATACAAAGGATAAAGGAGCTACATGGACCCTCGCACATAATATTGGGGTTGAACTTTCAAGTGAAGGTTTCGAGTACTTGGATCATATTATAGTGCAACTTTATCCACACAACCCATATAAGACACAAAATTGCGTTTCCGTTGCATTAACATTCGCAGTTAAACCAGGAACCCAAGAAGAACTCATAGAAAGGATTATAGAGAAGCTAAAGGAGAAAACTCTCTCTGATAAGACTTCAATCGCAATCTTTAATGGTATAATGATCCCAGAAAAGCTTAGAGAATATTCTATAAGAGCTAAGAAAAAATTAATCACTGCAGATGAAGCCAGAAAAGTTGCGGAAAAAGTTGGAGTCCGATTAATAGAAGTCACAGGAGCCCAAGGACAGATCGGAGCCCTTGCAGCTATAGGATTATCTGATGATGTTGATGAGGCTGTTAAAGTTTATCAGAGATGATATTGAGGAATATACCCTCTTCTATTGTGGCAAATTGCATATTACTCTTTATCGGCTTCCCAATCTCTACCATGATGACATGAGCATCCCAGTATATGGTATAGTTTTCCATGGGCGAATTTTCATTAAAGTATATTGTTTTAACATGCATTCCATTTATATAAATTGCATACGAACCATTCCTCATCGCGCCTAAGGCTGTTGCAATCTTTTTACCATCAAGGTATATGTTTACTTCACGACCACTTTTATCATTATCTTCAATTAAAATACCATTTTCTATCGTAATATTAGATCGATTCGGAATTTTACGGATTGCAAATATATTATTGAAAACTTTCCGAAGGGCGCTGTCCCTAATCACATCCCCCACATTCACGTCTAATATTTCCCTAGCATTTACTGGTATTCTTATGATGTTAACATCGCTAGGCCTTGATTCCTTTAATGTGTAATCTACTCCCCCAATATAGACTATATCACCATAGTTGAGCCCCAGGGTGTCAGCAGCCTCCTCTGGCAATCTTATAGTATCATTTTCGCCTTCAAGGGCACTATCTATAGTATATGGCCCCCTAACATCAAATGTCTTATTCTCCACATTCTTTTTCCATATTATAAGATTTCCAGGGTTGGGTTCGATGGATATTTTACCTTCATCAATATGAACCGCCCCAACAAGTGCTGAAATCATGGCAACGAGGATAAGGGCTGACACCAAAATGGGAAAATGCATGTAAACAAATGATCTTAAAACTTGTAAACGACCCTTTGAACGGGCTAAAACATAATATGATCTTTTAACCAACGCCACAAAATAATAAGCTGCTATAACAATTCCCAAAACACCCATTATAATACCTACAACTGGGGGAATCGCCCTGATAAAAAATATGCTAAAGATTCCTAAGGTAATAAGTGAAAGTCCAAGTATGCACATTCGAATTGACTCCCCCATGGAATCCATCATGGTTATCCTACCATACTTAAGAGCCCTGTCAACGATGGTACGGACAACCTCTGTAGCTACAATATTAAGCTCAGAAAGACTTGCCATGTCATGTTCAAGTTCGCCTATATTAACCTCTTTAACATTTAACCCCTGGACATCGGCATCGAGAACTATCCCCACGTCAACTCCATAATCATCTTCAAATTTCATCCGCTCGAGAACACTTCTTTTAGCGGCGAACTGGCCGCTTAATGGCTGCTCAAACTTTATTTCCGGAAAGAAAAATCTCAAGAGTGGTTTTGCGGTTAATTCAGTGACTCTACCAGCTCTTCTTTTAAATTTGGTCTTTGTAATATCCGCCCGACCATCTATGATGGGTTTTATCATCTTATCTATCTTGGCTGTTGTGATATTTTTAAGATCAGCGTCTAAAAAGACTACGATATCACCCTTCGAATGTTTAAACCCAGTTCTAAGGGCTGCGCCCTTGCCACGATTGCTTGCATGGCGTATTATCTTCGCACCCGCTCTTTTGGCCTCTTTGTAAGTATTGTCAAATGAACCATCATCAACCACAATAACTTCATCCACATAGGATGAATTCTGGGCTGTCTTAACAACCTTTGCAACGGTTTTTTCTTCATTATAGGCGGGTATAACCACTGAAACACTGAAATCCTTTTCATACCCCTTCAAAGCACATAATAATATTACTATCATGAGGATTAACCAATACATGCCTCCGACTCCAAAAGATTCTATATGTCATGAGGAAATATCCCCATAACAACTCTAATGTTATTATAAAAAAATACTACAATATATAAATTAGACAAATTTATAAAGAAAAGCCTAGTATGATTTCACTTTAAAAAGATTAAAATGGGAACCTATCAACGAAAAGACATCTTTTACCCTCTATCAAAAGCTATGTTCACTTTCATAATTTTTAGGTGGTTAAATGAAACCGAAGGTAATGATAGTTCTTGGAAGCGGAACAGATTATAGGATAGCTGAAAAGGCCATGGACGTCCTTGAAAAACTTAAAATATCCTACGATTTGAAGGTAGCATCAGCACATAGAACCCATGAAAGGGTTAAAAGCATCGTTTTAGATTCTGTTAAAAATGGCGTGGAAGTTTTCATAGGCATAGCTGGATTATCAGCACATCTTCCAGGAATAATAGCTGCGAACACTCATCGACCAGTTGTAGGGGTGCCTGTTGATGTAAAAATAGGAGGCCTCGACGCTTTATTCGCATGTTCTCAGATGCCATTCCCAGTTCCGGTGGCCACTGTTGGTATTGACAGGGGCGAAAACGGCGCCTTATTCGCAGCCCAGATACTTGGAACCTATAACCAGAAAATAAGAGCCCGTATAATAAAACTTAGAAAAGGATATTATGAAAAGGTCGAAAGGGATGAATCACATATCACTAATAACATCGAAGGAGATTATTACTCTCCAATTAAAATAGCGATCCCAGAGCCAACATGGACAACCAATGAGAAGAGTGCGGATAATGACAGCCCACTTGTTTCTGTCATTCCAGGCAGCTATTCTGATATGAAAATCACTAAAAAAGTCACCATGTTCTTGGATAGACTAGGCATATCCTATGATTTGAATGTTATATCCCCCATAAGATATCCTGAACGTTTCCAGAAATACATAGAGAATATGGAAACTGTCAAATTATTCATAGCGATCAGCGGATTATCTGCACATGTAACCGGCACAATAGCAGCCCTTACAGACAAACCAGTTATAGGAGTTCCCTGTGCTTTTAAAGCCTATGGTCTAGATTCTCTATTTTCTATGGTTAACATGCCCCCAGGAGCCCCTGTAGGTATTGTCGGAATAGGAAATGGTGGTAATGCCGCCATATTAGCGGCTGAAATCCTCGGAATAAAAAATGAAAAAATAGAAACAAGAATAAAAAAACTAAAAGGAGGGATCCACTAACTTCCAAACTAGGTGATCAAATGAGAAAATTTCTACAAGCCATAAAAAACGAATTCGATATTATAAAAATCGAAAGGGAAGTTTCAACCCATATTGAAGCCGCCAAAATCCTCAGAGAACATCCCAAAGAAATAGTAATCCTAGAAAATATCAAGGAATCTAACATACCAGTGATTTCAGGAATATGCAACAGTAGAGAAAAAATTTCAAGAGCGCTTAATTGCAAAAAAGAGAACATAACAAAACGCATAATCCAAGCAATGGATAACCCGACCCCAATAGAAAATATTAAAAAACTAGAAGGTTACCATTCCCAAAAAGCAAATTTAGAGAAGCTACCAATCCTAAAATACTATAAAAAAGATGGCGGCCATTATATTACCGCTGGCGCCATCATAGCCAAAGACCCAGAAACTATGGTACGGAATGCTTCTATCCATAGGATGATGTTACTCGATAAAAGACACCTAGCTGTCCGAATAGTTCCAAGACACCTCTACAATTACTACAAAAGAGCTGAAGAAATGGGAAAAGATTTGCCTGTAGCTATAGTCATTGGAATGCACCCTGCAACATTACTCGCAACAACAACCTCAGTACCAATAGATGTTGATGAACTAGAAGTTGCAAACAATTTCCATGACGGAAAACTTAAACTTTTCAAATGCGAAAAAGTGGACATTGAAGTCCCAGAGGCGGAGATAATAATAGAAGGGAAGATCTTAGCCAACAAAAGAACTGATGAAGGCCCTTTCGTGGATTTAACTGGTACATATGATATCATAAGAAAAGAACCTATTATAGAAGTTGAAAGGATCCACTTTAAAAAAGACCCATTATATCATGCTATTTTACCCGCCGGACTTGAACATAAACTCCTCCAGGGACTTCCACAAGAGCCGAGAATATTCAAAGCTGTGGAAAATACCGTACCAACTGTAAAGAATGTGATTCTTACAGAGGGCGGTTGTTGCTGGTTACATGCGGTCGTTTCCATGGAAAAACAGGCTGAAGGTGATGCTAAAAATGTTATAATGGCGGCTTTATCAGCCCACCCATCATTAAAGCATGTTGTGGTTGTTGACGATGATATAAACCCCTTCGATTTAGAAGATGTGGAGTATGCAATAGCTACGCGAGTAAAAGATGATGACATAATTATAGTCCGGGGGGCGAGGGGTTCATCACTCGATCCTTCAGCATTAGCCGATGGAACAACCACAAAGGTTGGAGTAGACGCTACAAAACCATTAAAAGGATCCGAGAAATTTGAGAGGATAATCTAGATTATTATATCTATTTTCGCATTACAAGAAGGGCACCTACCCTTTTTCAAATTTAACTGGTTTATCTGGAAACCATATCTTTGTACTAGAAGTTCGCCACAATTATAACAATAGGTGTTTTCCTCTGAAAGACCTGGAACATTCCCCACATAAACATATCTCATACCTTCTTCAAGTGCCATTTTACGGGCTTTGAGAAGCGTCTCTGTTGGCGTTGGGGGTAAATGTTGCATCTTATAATGGGGGTAGAAACGTGTGAAATGTAATGGGACTTCAACCCCAACTTCTTCTGCCATGAACTTGACAAGGGCCCGGAGTTCGTCCTCTGAATCATTATATCCTGGTATTATAAGGTTTGTGACTTCAATGTGTATTCCTGCATCATGCATCCATTTTATACTGTCAAGTACTGGTTGTAACTTTGCACTGCAGACAGTCTTATAGAATTCATCTTTCATCCCTTTCAGGTCTATGTTAGCAGCGTCCAACAATGGGGATAAGAGTTCAAGGGTTTCCTCTGTCATATAGCCATTCGTAACATAAACCGTTTTAATGTCATCCTTGTGTGCAAGTTTTGCACAATCAAGGGTATATTCTAGCCAGATAGTGGGTTCGTTATATGTCCATGCAATAGATCTACAATTATACCTTTTAGTAGTCTCAATGGCCTCTTCAGGTGGTATATCCTCTGTATATGCTTCATCTATTACTGCTTGGGAAATATTCCAATTTTGGCAATGCTTGCAACGAAAGTTACAACCAACCGTCCCTAGAGAATAGACAAAACTGCCAGGGTAAAAATGAAATAATGGTTTTTTTTCAATTGGATCCACTGCAGAAGAGGATACTGCGGCATAAATTAGACTGTAAAGTTTACCATTTCTGTTTTCCCTTGTGAGGCAAAAGCCTCTTTTACCTTCAGGGATCGAACACCTCCTATTACATACGCTACATCTCACCCTTTCATTAACCTTTTCATAAAGAATGGCCTCTCTTATCAACTTAACCCCTCAGATGTTCATATCCTTTTACTGGTGGTATGTATGTTCTTCCTTCTTTATCAACTATTTCGATTGTCCCTGTTTTAGTGACTTCACCTATGATATGAAAATCTAATTGATCGCGTAGGGGGATAACATTTTCGGGTGGGATTGTGAAAAGAAGTTCGAAATCTTCACCATAATAAATTCCCAACTCAAGAGGGTCCTCTCCGATTAATTTCGCTATATCCTCCACTTCTTTGGGGATGGGGAGCTTCTCCTCGTATAATCTTATTCCAATGTTGTTGGGGGTGGCATTTATCAGTTCATTCAATTCACTTACAAGGCCATCTGTTATATCGGTGGCTGCGTTTACAAGATGCGATTTTGCTAGTATTATGGCTTCTTTTAGTCTTGCTTTTGGTTTAAGCGCGTGATCCATTATCTTGGATAATATATCATCTGCTAATGGTGTCTCCTTTATATTATGGAGAAGTATTTTTATCCCAGCTGCCGCAAGGCCTAATTGTCCAGTTACCCCTACCAGATCTCCATCTCTTGATCCGCTTTTTAAAAGTGCATCCTCTTTCAGTGTTCTTCCAATGGCAGCCCCTGCTAATATTATTTCATCTGCTTCTTTTGTGTCTCCTCCGATGAGAGGTATCTTGTAATGGTTGCAAGCTTTGAGAATGCCTCTAAGGAGTTCGTCGAATTCTTCAACTTTCATATGAACTGGAAGACCCATTGACACTAGGAATCCTACTGGTTCGGCCCCCATCGCGGCTAGATCGCTTATATTGACTGTTACGCTTTTCCAGCCCATTTGTTCATGGGTCATGGCCTTGGGGAAATGGGAGGTTTGTCTTAATAGGTCGGTTGTTGCAACGATGTACTCTTTGCCCATGTCTATGAGGGCGGCGTCATCGCCAAGACCTTTTATGTTAAAATCTTTCAGATGCAATTTTATATTGGCTATTATCCTTTTAATAAGCCTTTTTTCTCCTAGATCTGAGACTTTCATTTTTATCATGAGAGGGCGGAATTTACTCTGTCTTTTATTATTTCAACTATTCGGGGATCCGCGCCTAGTGGTTCTGTGTAAATTATTTCACCGTTAAATTCGATTTTTTCGGCGTGTTGATGTTCATGGGAATGATGGTGTTCTTTTCCATCGTCTATTCCTAGTATGTGTGGTATGTCATATTTTGTGTGCACGCCATGTGCTAGGAATACTGGTGTGACGATTATTTTTCTAACGCCTTTTTTTGAAAGTTTTTTTACGGCTTCTGGAATAGTTGGTTTTGAAATGTTCATGAAGCCTACTGCAACTGGATATTCTACTTCCTTCTTGTAGAGTTTAGCGAGTTCTTTTATAACTTTTTCCCCATAGGGTAATCTGCTGCCATGGCCCACGAGCAGGACTCCTATTCTATTTGACTGGTTTGAATTTGAAGCCATATGTTATCACTCCGTCTTTTCCTTCTTCTCTTATTTTCCTGAATACCATTTCTACTTCATCCCCTATTTCTATATTTTCAGGTTTGCAGTCAACTATTTGTGTGGTTATTTTAACCCCTTCTTCTAATTCAACTATGGCCACCACATATGGTGCTATGTTTTTAAATTCATCACTTGGGGCATGTATCACGGAGTAACTGTGTATTTTACCTTTTCCTTTGAATTTTACGTCTTCTAGTCTGCCCTTTCTCCTGCAGTGAGGGCATACTATGCGTTTCGGGAAAAATATCGAACCACATTTTAAGCATTTAGAGCCTAGTAGATTATAACGTTGGGGTATATGGCGCCATGTTCTCACGGTTTCTGACATTTTATGAACCTCCATTTTGCGTTATTTTGTGGTTTAGAATATTTTTTAGTTTGTATCCATACTGTGGTGGGGTTGTTAAAACCTTTTTTACGTTTTCATGTTATTTAAATTATTCACAGGTAATACTTTCTTTTATGATTTGCTAAATTATTATGATAATATTTTTATAATATTATGTATTATAGTATTATCTATGATGAGGGATGAAGGTTATGTTTTGAATGGAACGATACTTTTACTTATAATACCAGTTTTTATATTATTTTTCAGTACGTTAACCGTGTTAGATTATGAGAATAAGGTTAATTGCGATTTTTTAAGTTCAAACAATGTCATGTCAACATTTAAAGACGTGAAAAGTAATATACCAATTATAACTTTGGAAGTTTTGAATAAAAGTGCCTATGAAGTTATCGAAGAGAACATGACAATTATAGACAGTAGCGAATATGTAAAGGAGAAAGTACAGGAAAGAATTAATAAACTCAATTATGATTGCGAGGTTAACTGCACCATAAAAACTATAACATCCTATGAAAAGGATCCATTCTATATTGAAGTGAACTCGACAATAACAGTCAAAAAAAGCGATATTAAACATACGGAAAACATTTCACAATTAGTATCAGTTGAAGGCTTGCCAGATCCGCTCCCATTTACGAAATGTGATTCAATCTCACACAATCTCACCTGTATAGAATATCATCAAAACCTAGTAGCCTATCTCAGAGGTGTGGAAAACGGATCATTCTATGAAAACGCTACTTCACCTTTTATTATCAAAAAATGCCCATATGAACCCTATGAAACCCATGGATCAATTCCAGTCATGGTAGATTGCATCCAAAACGGCTATTATCATGAAAGTAATGATGGGCCTTGTTACCTCTGCCGTTTAGAAGGAAAAGCTACATGCCCCCATCAAGGCCTAGAGACTTTCATAATCTCTTATGTGTTAAATAATGGCTCTACCATAGCTTCAGTAGATCATGTGATATTCGGTGATTTATATGAAGGCCGACCTTTTATAATAAATTCTACATACGTGCTTTTTTTGGATGAAGCTCACCAGAAAAAGTATGGGATAAAATGAAAGAGGAAGGCTTGGTATTCTCAACAGATATGCTATTATCAATAATCGTCATAATTGTCATGATAGGAGTTTCCAGCGATCTGATGGATATGAACAGAGAAATAACCCATGAAAATTTTCAAAGGTACTATTTTGAAAGGATAGCAAGCGAAACAACAGAAATATTGATAAATATACCAGGATCTCCAAGTAACTGGGAGACTCTTCCAATTACTAACAATGTGATCCCGGGCTTATCTACTAATGAAAATTCCAAAATTTTATCTTATGATAAAATATGTAAATTAAGAGATAAGCCAGAACTTCTCAGCAAGGTATTACCACCACAAGTACATGCGAATATAACACTATACCCCAAGAATGAGATAATACCACCCATTATAATTAATGGTGGGGATGGAACACCCCACGAGATATTCATAGTAAACAGGACAGTCCAATGTGACTTCTACAAAAAATATGTTATCCTAGAGTTAAATTCGAAATCTAATGGTTGCTATAGGCATGATAAATGGAAATGTAGCTACTTCGAAGCAACATTCGAAGAAACTGAAAGGAATAATTATTACCTTTTAGCAGATAACCCTCGGATATCATGGATTATAGACGCGCCCGAAAACAAGAGCGATGAAGAGAATACCTATAAGTCCCCTGTACTCTTAAATAATATGATAAGAAGCCTTTTATCTTCGAATTCTACTGGGATAATCTGGATACATGTAAAAGGTGATGGGAATGTTCTGATCATTTCAGTGCCTAAAGGATCCGCTGTACCACTTCAACCAGCTTATTTTCAAGTTCAACCATGCGATTTCGTCATGGTAGCATGGATTTAAACGTTCAAAAATAATATTATCATGAAAACAAGGCAAATATTCGCCATAGGATCCGTTAAACTCGTTGAAAGGGGTACTACAACATTATCAGGGTCTAGTTCTCTTCGATATGAAAGAGAGTTCAGGTAGAAGCCCAAAATCAAAAGGAAGGGTGTTAAAAGGTAACCTGCAAGCGCGCTTATCAAGATCATCTTATGAAGTGGAATTGTCGGCAAGCCCAACCCAGCGCTTACAATATTGGCTAAAACCCCTATAACTGGATAAATTATAATGGAAAGTATGATGATTATACCAAAATTATAAAGAGCCCCCTTCCTTGGTATCAGTGTTGGAGGTATAATACCTGAATGTAGACCAGATGATAGTCTAGCACCTAATATACTTACTAGGTCTCCACTTTCCCCTGAGAATAACGGTACAAGTGCAAGTATACTAGGATTATCTAATATGACAGATAATCTGCTGTTTAGAATGCTACCTGCACTTGTTCCAAAAATAGAACAGAGAAGTAGCACTGGGACGCTTTGACTAATTATACCCTTCAAATATTCATCCCCTTTTAACCCTATTAAAAGACCCAATGTTCCCATTAAAATGAAAAGAAGAAAAAATGTTGATTCTAATATCGTGTTTTTTATTAATTCTAGGAATAGTATGGCCAAAAAAATTGATGGTAATGTGAAAAGGTCTCCTGATGCCGCTATCAAGGGAGTGGTAATATTATCAGGATCCCATCCGTTTTCATAACTTTTGAGTGCGATCAGAATCGTTGCAGGTAATAAAAAAGTCCCAGAGATTACACCACCCATAACTGATATTATTGTGAAATCAACTATTCCCATGTTTTTAAAACTTGAAAGTTCACAGATTATCCAGGCCATAAACCCAAGGAATAAGGACATTATTATGGTCAAGATTATGGTAGATTCTATGTTATCATTTAAAATTTTAGATTTTTTAAGTTCCGTGGAGAGGGTACCTATATGAAGGTTCGATCCGAGACGTGAACCTAAAGCCCCGAAAATGTTACCCCGCATCCCTATCGCACCAGGTATAAGGACTATAAGACCTGGATAAGCTTCAAGAAAATGTGTCATTTTACCTAGGACTATACCCGCTATGAGGTCGCCGATGGCACATATAAAAAGTGCGAATAGGCTTTCGCCAAGGATCCTTTTTATGCTTTTGATAAAAAAATTTATTTTCTTGAAGATTTCGAAGAATTTTATAAAAGCCTTTGAGAACAATATTGAAATGTTAACTAGTATCATGAGCAGGTGATCCATTATAATCTTGATTTTCTCTGTTAATTTTTTCATCATAGGATCACCTGCAACTTCTCCCCCTGTATCTAAAGTTCATCAAGTGACATTTCATTCTTAGCAAGTTTTCTCAGTAATTCTGCCCCAGCTTCATTGCCCTTAGCAATAAGGGTATCCCCTTCGGCCAATACTGTGTTCCTGTCAGGCCCATAGATCCATGATTCACCCCTTCTTATGGCGATTATCCTCATACCAGTCCTTGTTCCTAAAAGAATCTCCCCTAGTGATTTTCCAGCGAGTTCTGATCCCTCTTCTATGGTTACCCTCACGATTATCTCATCAGATTCCTCCATCACCATCTTAAATACCGGATGGGGTTTTATACCCTTCAAAACTAATTCTGCAATGTCCTTGGCGGCGTCAGCTATGTTTTCGGTGGCTTGCCCCACCTCGAGTAAAGCTGTGAGTTCTTCCGCGTCTTCAACAGATCTTGCAGCGAGGAGGGACTCCTTCTTAATCTCATAATTAAGTCTGTTCACTTTATTTTCCAATTTTTTAACTTCCTCAGCAGCATCCCTACTATTAAATAAAAGTGCAGAATATGCTAAATCGACCATTAATTCCGAAAGATTTTTCATTTCAATTAGGATATCCTTAACACTAGCTTTAGACAATTTTTCCCCCTCACATTAATCTAGTTTCATTAATGCAATTCCTTCTCAATTTTAAAAGCTCTTTCTTTTTCTTGTTAAGATCTTCGACCTCTGTGATAATATCATCCAAACTTTTCTTTAAACATTTAACGGTATCTTTTTTATGGATCCATTCACACTCTTGACAACTCCAAACACCCTTATCTTTTATCCAATAACCACCTGTCGAACCGTCACCACAAGGATAGAACGGACAATAACAGAATGTGCAATCCTGGCCCATGAAATGACAAGGATAATATTCACATTCAATATTGGAACCTTCTTGAATCTCTCCATTAATGTACTTTTGATAATATTCGCGCGCGAGTGGGTGGATAAAGTATTTAAGAGCGTATCCCCGCGGTGTTATCATGTAACCCTCTTTAATGTAAGTTGTAGGATTGCCAATTATTATGGTAGTTGACATGTCCACTTCGTCCACATCCAACCTTTGGAGGGTTGTTATCTTGGCTTTTTCACCCTTCACTATCCCCACTGGCGTATCAGAGGGCAGATGCTCCTCGATTATTTTCAAAGCTTCCATTAACGGCTTTTTCCTTTTTTTGCTTCTTGGGTTATAAAATGCTATTATAAATCCTGCCGTCACCGCATTTTCAACCTTTCTTTTTATCTCGGAAAGTGGTGTCAAAATGTCACTTAAACTTATGACAGCAAAATCATGTAACGGCGCTCCAAGAAGAGAAGCCGCATGATTTACCGCTGTCACTCCAGGTATCACTTCAACTTCAATATTGGAATATTTGTCGATTAAATGAAAGAATACATTGGCCATACCATAAATTCCAGGATCTCCTGAGCTTATTAGTGCGACATTTTTTCCTTCTCTGTGTTTTTTTATTGCGAGCTCTGCCCTTCTAATCTCTTCTCGCATCCCCTTCTCGATGACTTCTTTGTCTTTTATGATATCGCGGATTTTATCAATATACTTTTTGTAGCCTATTATAACATCAGCATCTTTTATAGCTCTAAAAGCTCTGAATGTCATGTCATCTCTTGTGGGTCCGATGCCAACAATTTTAATCAATTTATCCACCCTAATAAATGCGAATAACAGAAAGTATTCTTATTGTCCCTACATCTACTTTGATCTCGTTATCTTCGACTGTTGCAACTGCTGTTGCTGTTATCATGAACTGTGCTGTTGGTTTTATGACTATTTGACCAGTGGATTCTGTCACATTTTCTCTATAGGCGATTGCTGTAATGTTAACATTCACTCGCTCATTTTCAAGGTCCTCGAATGTTGTTGCATTGAGTGTTTCTAATTCAACGCCATCTACTTGGGCCTTTTTTTGGAGTGTTTCGGCTACTTCCATCTTATTGGTGATGTTAACTATTTCTGGTTTGGGGCCTATTATCTCTTTACCTATTTTGAGATAGGATGAGAGTATATCTAATTGTGTGTTTATTAATTTTTCCACGTCAGGTGGTTGGGAAGTAACTAGGGTATATGAGCTTATAACTCCCGCTTCGAAGAATATTATGAATAGTAAGAGGAATAAGAAGAATTTGAGTATCTTTGACATTAAAATCACCCTTTAAGTTTTTGCACTTTAAATGCGTACTCTGTGTGAATCTCTATGATTTTTAAAATCTGTATTGTGTGGGGGGTAACTGATTTATCATAGTTTTTATCATATATTTTTTAGTGATCTATAAGAAAGTTTCGACTACCTTATGACCTAATATCATAAAATTGTCAAAGATTGGTTATTATGAGCCGAGATATACTTCTGAGACTTGCAGAGGATGGTTTGCTTGTGCAACCTGAAGCCTATGAAAAGATGAAATTGTTAGAGGAAGAAACTATTCTTAATCTTATTGAAAATTTAAAAAGCCAGAGGGAGGATGGTGAACTTTTAATTATAACACCTGAAATTCTTAGCATGGATTCTAGCAGTCAAAAAGTAGATTTAGAAGCCAAAAGGAAAAAGTTTGATTTTAAAATAATTAAGGATACAAGTATGAAATCTTATACAACTGGTGAAATAAAGGATATGGGTGACTACTTTAATAATAGATATAATAAATTAAAAGAAATATTCTTGGGAAGAAGTGAATTCAGGGATCTGATACCTATTTCAAGCGTTTCACCACGTCATGATGTGGTAACTATAATTGGGATGATCCGAGATATTAGAGACACGAAAAATAATCATAAAATAATAGAAATAGAGGATGAAACCGGGGAAATAAACCTTATAGTCTATAAAGAAAATCGTAAATTATTTGAGGAAGCTAACAGACTCGTAAGGGACGAGGTTATTGGAGTTAAGGGGAGTTTAAAGGGGAGATTCGTAATACCATCAGAAATAGTCCATCCAGGTCTACCTAGGATAGAGGAAAAACCCATGGATTTTTCCACAGTTTTCATTTCAGACACCCATATAGGAAGCTCCACATTCTTAGAGGAATCATTCAAAAAGTTCATAAAATGGTTAAACTGTGAACTTGGAACCAAAGAACATGTGAAAATAGCAGAAGATGTTAAATATCTTATCATAGCTGGTGATATTGTTGATGGTATAGGAGTATACCCAAATCAGGAAAAAGAACTCATAATAAAAGATGTGAATGAACAATATGAAGAGGCCGCGAGGCTAATAGGTGAGATAAGGGATGATATAAAGATAATAATAGCTCCTGGCAACCACGACGCCTCCAGGATAGCTGAACCACAACCAGCCATACCCAAAGAGTATGCAAAACCATTATACCAGATAAAAAACATAGAATTCGTAAGCAACCCATCAATAGTGAGCTTAGATGGTGTCAAAGTACTTATATATCATGGTAGAAGCTTTGATGACATGGCAATGACCGTTAACCATTTATCACATGAAAAATCACATCTTATAATGGCTGAACTTTTAGAAAAGAGGCACTTAGCCCCAATTTATGGGGAGAGAACACCAATCGCCTATGAGGTTGAAGACCATCTAGTCATAGATGAAATACCACATATTTTCCATGCAGGACACGTCCATATCAACGCTTACAGAAAATACAAGGGAGTCCACCTCATAAATTCAGGGACATTCCAGTCCCAGACTGAATTCCAGAAAATCTATAATATAGTTCCCACATGTGGCCAGGTACCAGTATTACATAGGGGAGAGATAAAAGTATTACAATTCAATTAAACCATTCTCCACCTATAAGGGGGTATGATGTGAGAGAAAATATAAAAGAGATGGTTAGAGCAGCCCATTACTTGTATAGTAACGGTCTTGTATCAGGGAGCGCAGGTAATATTAGTATCCGCTTAAGTATGGGTGAAATCGCTATAACCCCTACTGGTATTCCCCTTTCACTTGTGACAGAAGAAAATGTAGCTATTGTTAGCATGGATGGGAACAGATTATTAGGAGGGGACCCCTCATCTGAGCTATACCTCCACCTTGGAATCTATAAAGTAAGGGAGGATATAAAAAGTATAGTACATACACATTCACCCTATGCAACCGCCTTCGCTTTCTCAGATAAAAGATTGAAAGGACTTGAAGGTTTCAATGGAGTAGATTTTGTGGAGGAAGTGACATATCATAGGCCGGGTAGTTTAGAATTGGCTAGAGAATGCGCCGAAAAGATAAAAGAAAGTAAGATTTTAATCTTAAAAAATCATGGTATTGTCTGTTGTGGTTCAAATCTCCAAGAAGCAATTCAACTTGCAGAGTTTATAGAAGGAAGTGCTAAGACACAATTCTTAGCCTATATACTTACTAAAATTTAATTAGAGCATGTTCATATTGATTCAAGTTCACTTAAGATTTCCCATATTAGTGTCCTTGCATGTATGGGGATGTTAGGGTCGTTGCTAATCTCATCAAGTATTGATATAACAGTACTTGCCCGGATGGTTACATCTTCTTCCTCATTTTGTAATATTTCATTCGATTCCTCCGCGGCCCTTCTAATATTCCTTGGGACGCTAGTATCCTCCATTATATTCTTTAAAATTTTGGAAACCTTCTCAAAAGTCTTGTCACTCATGTTAAAATCCTCCCTTTCTTTTAAAATAAAAATTTTAATAATACTTTTTCTCAGTGGTTTTATTTTGTTTCACACTCTTTAAAAAACTTTTTCTCAAGATACAGCTATTGCTATCGCAATCCCATTATAAGTTGTTTTTCTTAAAATAAGCCGCGACTTTTTGCCTGCAACATGAAGTGCAGCGGCTTCACACACACTTCCCACACCAAACTTGCCCTCAACGAAACTAGACCTTGAATAAGTATCCTCTAACTTCAAATCATCCAAATCCACGAATTCCAATGGCCTTTTCAAGATTTTTGAAGCATTTATTATACCTTTTTCGCCTTTTTTCATCTCTCCTGTTGCTATGACATCTAACCTTTCAAGTGGAAGATCTAAGAATGATAGAGTCTTTTTTAAACTTTCTATTATCTTTTTTTCATTGATACCTTTTTTCGTGCCTATACCTGCAACAAGCTTATTAGGTTTTATTAAGATTTCATCTTTATCTAGTATTGCCTTAATGGTTTTATCTTCCCCTCTCATTATTATGTAACTCTTCTTGAAAAGCGGATCATCACATAAATATTCTAGGTTTTCAGGGGCCTTGATTATTATTTTTTCACCGTCTAATAATGCCATGTTAAATTTAACTATTTTATCTGTGTTTTTTATATCCCAATAATATTTTTTTGCAAGTGCATCTATACCCATGTAACCATGGACATCTGTAGATGTTGTGATAACTGGCCTCGCGTTTATTAAATTTGCTATTTTTAATGCTAAATCATTTGCTCCCCCTAAATGTCCTGAAATTAAACTTATAACATGCTTTCCAGCATCATCCATGACAATAATTGCGGGGTCTTCTTTTTTATCTGATAAGAGTTTGCAGATACTCCTAACCATTATACCAATGGCCATTATACCAATAATCGCATCATAATCCTTAAATATTTTTTTGAGAGTTTTTTTAACATTTTTATGGAAAATATCAATTTGAAGTATTCTTGGATCTTGCGAAAGTTTGCTTTTAAGTTGTTTCGAGATTTCTAAACCGTTTTTTGTCACTGATAAAAGTGCTATTTTCAGATTAACACCCCCAGGATTATGATGGGTAATATGAACAATGATATGGTAACATATGATAGTTTTAATGCATCAGCAATGGCTGATGTTTTTGGTCGATTGTTTTCGTCGCCTATTATGTATACACCTGGTTTTTCTAATCTGATATTGAGAGCTCCGGCAGCGGCAGCCATGGGGTAACCAGAATTGGGACTGGGAGTTAATTTACTGTCACGTAACATGATCTTCAAGCTTTTTTTCCAATCCATTCTTAATATGAAAGCTGCGGCTACTATGAGGAGTCCTGTTATCCGCGCGGGTATATAATTTAGTATATCATCTGTCTTTGCAGGGAACCATCCAATGGAACGATTTTGCTCGTCTTTGTAGCCTACCATAGCATCCAATGTATTAATAACCCGGTATCCTATTGCTCCTGGGAGTCCTAGTATCATGAAAAATATTATGGGGGATATTATGGAATCTGTTATGTTTTCTGTTAAACTTTCTATTACCGCAGATGTAAGCTGTTCCTTGTTAAGTTTAGATGTATCTCTGCTTACTAAATTCGAAATATGTAAACGGGCTTTTCCAATATCATTTTCAAGTTCATTTTTTGCTTCTTTTATCGATTTAAAGAAGAATCTGATGGAAAATGTTATAGAAAACAAAAAAGATGATACCAGGATCTTTAATAGCCAAGGTAAAAGGTTGATGAATAAAATTGGAATAATAAATGCCAAGAAGATTATGGAAGTTAGTATTATTCCCGATATTTTCTTTTTTCCAAATTTGTACTTCAATTTTTCAGTTATTCTACCCATCCATACTACTGGGTGGAAATAAACTGGTGGTTCTCCTAGTAGAATATCTATTAAAATTCCAAGTATGAATACTTCCATATTATTAAATATGATAAAATTCCCCTCCCTCGAGAAAATTTTCCTTGCCTCCAATTATATATTATACTATGACAATATTTTAGGAGGAGAAGGTGATAATTTTGGAGAGTAAAATAAAACGATGGCTCACTGAAGAAGGTCTTCTAGGGCAGATAGTAGATGATGAAAACGCCAATTTCCATTTCATTGTAAATTACCCAGAAGACCATGTAATAGATGTCATACAACCAAAGGGTAAAAAAGATCTAGTATTGGTTGCATGTGCCACGAGCGTAAGCCCCGAACATTTATCAAAGATCCGGGAATTAAGCGAATCCAAAAGGGAAGAGTTTCTTTGGCAGATCAGATTCTCCTTGAACAAATTTCTCGTGGACTTCCAATTAGAACATCCAAGAAACATCCTAGAAAGTTATCTTGTAACTGATGAGATTTACAATGATGCATTAACTAAAGATAGACTAATATCTACCATCAAAAAAGTATTTAAAGCCAAATTACATGTTTTATGGCTCATACAGAAGAGATTCGGAGAAAAAAAGGGTGAATTACCTGAAGATGCAATGTATGTATAGACCAGAGAGAGGGGTGCATTTCAAGTGTAAAATTTGGAAGAGCCCCCCCCATAATAATGGGAGAGGGGTGCATTTCAAGTGTAAAATTTGTTGAGGGTGAAATTTACACTTGAAATCTATCTGACTGCAACAAACTATCCTTCACAAAATGAAGGGATTATTTGGGTTGGAGTAAATTTCACGTTTTTTAGTTTTATCTGACAATTCTGGGGGGTTCTTTCACTCACTACACTTGCCTTGCTCAATTATGAACTGTTTTATTTGATTATTTTAAATATCCCATGAAATAATATCTCACTACCAAAACCAAACCTTGAAAGGGATTTAATGTTTTATATCTCTTCATCCTAACATTTTTACTTGAAGATATTATCATAACCCTAATGCGAATTTCCACGCATTCATTATAAAGTAATTGGGTAGTTGATTAATATATTTCACTCAAATTTCAATAATTTT
The DNA here is from genome assembly GCA_030055615.1 of Methanothermobacter sp. Taxonomy (NCBI): domain Archaea; kingdom Methanobacteriati; phylum Methanobacteriota; class Methanobacteria; order Methanobacteriales; family Methanobacteriaceae; genus Methanothermobacter; species Methanothermobacter sp. The sequence continues at coordinate 20,758 of JASFYN010000001.1, forward strand.
AAGTTATAAGCTTTGAGATTAAATACTAGACACATTCTTTTTTCCCCGAATTTCTTCAACTAACACTTCCATTGTAACTACACGAGCAAGAGAACTTATTATCATCGGAATAAGAGAAGGCAAAAGAATCTCAACATGATCCTTTAAAGCTGGAAAAATAAATTGATTCCAATTATTATTGATAAAACATAATATTTAATATCCTTTTATAAGCCCCGTGAAAAGTCAACAGGTTTCTTCTTTCAAAGCTTTTATTTTTTGATAGGTTTTCGCCACATTTTTTACAAAAACTTTGCAGTGGTTAAATTTCTGATTCCACAACCTGGACAAATAAAACTCTTTCCATCATGACTTATTGATTTCATTAAAATTTATACTCTTGATGGAGATCGATATTATCTTGGTTATTTTTGCTTTTTCCTCTCCTTTCCGGTGATCTATTATGCATTTTTTCTAATTGGGACTTTTTCCTTTCTTTTTTTCTAATTTCTTAAGTGTGGGGTGTTAATTTCTTAATTTTATTAAGTTCAGTGTAGTGGTTTGTTTATATGGTTTGTTTGGGGGCTTTTAGTGTTTGGTGGAATTTAAGTTATGGGTTTTTGCTTCGATTATTTTTCCATTCTCCGTTTTTTTGATTTTGAATTCCCATGTTTCTTCTTTATGGGTTTCTCCTTCTACTACTTCAAAAATTTGATGAATGACGTTGTATGATGTATCGAGACTTGTAAATTCCATGAGAGTTTTGTTAACTTTGACTTCACTGTTACCTCATTTGGACTTGATAAGACTATATCTAAAATTTTTGGGTATTCATAAATATAACAACGGGCGCCTATCTCCAAATTACGACTCATTCGTAGTCTAAATATTCATTAATTAGCACTTTTATCTTCTTTCGTTATTCCTTGATATACGACCCAAAATTATTAAAACTGAAACTATAAGAATAGGAAAGATTATATTCTTCAATGTACATCCTCCCATAAGATATGTATTTTGCGATTTGGAGGTATAGAACTTTTAGTTACTGTATTTTAAAAGGATTTTTTTAGGAAAATGGTGCTTTAGATATGTCAACGAACTGTAGCTTTTAAACGGTCAAATAATTAAATGAATTGAGCATGCAATTTTTTCAAATTTTTGCTTGAGAATTTCTATCGTACGAAAATACTGATTTGTAGAGCTTCTCCACCATCTTTTACAAAATTTTTTCATTGACTTTTCTGACATGCTATGATATAATTTTTCTGTGATTTTATTTATTGGCTATTTTCAGCGATATATTATCATCTTATGATCTCTAATTTTCCATTTACAAGTGTAGATATTTATAAAATTTTTCATTTCTTCATTTTTTTTCTGTGCATGGAATTTTTAAGGTTTTAAAATCATTCTTTTGGATTAATTTAATGTTTTCTAGCAAGAAGTCTCATAAGCTTTTTTTACTATTAAATATGAAGAATATTCTTGAAGAATTACTATTTTTATATGAGTGTTACACTTGAAATGTATCTCTCTGTTTAGGTGGGGGTGCTCATTTTTCCTTGTTACACTTGAAATGTATCTCTCTCTCTATTGTAATATTTTTATAGTATATTTTTAATAAAAAGTTTTATGTAATATTGTTGAGGAAAAGATACACTTGCAATATAACGGTTTCATGTGTTTTAAACGGGTGGGGGTACGTTATTAAAGTCATTTGATTCTTACAAGTGGAGCCCAAAGAGTTCCTAAAATTTTATTAGAAGTGGTATCATGAATGTGTTCGATGAATTAGAAGGTAGAAAGTCAGTTTTTAAAGATAGAAGATTTTTGGATCATAGGTTTTTACCGGATAAGCTACCTCACCGTGAAGAACAAATAAGGGCTATAGCTAAGTATTGGGTGGAAGCACTTAGGGGTGTTACGCCACCAGATATCACAATCTATGGGAAGACAGGAACTGGTAAAACTGCAGTGGCTAAATTTGCCATGAAACAGCTTAATGAAGCATCTAAGAATTCTGATGTTAATGTGAGGACAGAATATATACGTTGTACAGATTACACTACGGAGTATCAAGTTTTGGCAAGATTGTGTCAGCAGTTTGGTAGGGATGTTCCTTATCGTGGATGGACAAAAGCAGAAGTCATAAATACTTTTAGGAGTCTTTTTAAAAAAAATGTTTTTGGACAAGACCTCATACTCATTGTAGTGCTTGATGAAATAGATATTTTACTTAAAAATGATGGAGATGGCCTATTATATACTCTTACACGTACTGATAATGTTTCAATACTTTCAATTAGTAATTATGTAGATTTTAAAAAATTCATAAAACCGAGGGTAAGGAGTAGTTTAAGGGATCGTGAAATTGTTTTCCCACCATATGCCGCGCCACAATTAGTTGATATACTTAAAGAGCGTTCTAAATTATCATTCAAGGAAGGAGTGCTTGAGGACGATGTTATACCATTATGCGCTGCTTTAGCCGCCAAGGAAGAAGGTGATGCTCGTTATGCTCTTGACCTTTTAAGAACTGCAGGGGAAATAGCAGACGAACAAGGTTCTAATGTCGTTAGAGGGGAATTTGTGAGAGAAGCAAAGGATTATATTGAACATAATAAAGTCACTGATATTATAATGACACTTCCAAGTCAACAACAGAGAGTATTAGAAGCAATACTTTATCTCACCAAAAGAGGTGAAGAAATAACATCAGGCAGGCTTTATGAAATTTACAAGAAGATATCGCAGGGAGATTCTGTATCATATAGACGAATATTTGACTTCGTTAACGAATTAGAATTATTAGGACTCATATCTACCAATACTGTCTCAAAGGGCAGAGGAAAGGGCAGGACCAATATTATAAAGTTGCAGTGCGATACATCAGTCCTTGAAAATGCCCTTTGGATGTGATCTATTTTATAAGCGCTTTTAGGAGGGCCATTCTCACTGGCACGCCATAGAATGCTTGTTGGAAATATTTGCACTGTGGCATATTATCAACGTCAACTGATATTTCATCTACGCGGGGGAGTGGATGCATTACTATAACATCTTTACCATTTAGCATTTTAGCGTCTATTCGATATGCACCTTTGATTTTAGAGTATTCCTCTGGGTCTGGGAACCTCTCCTTTTGTATCCTTGTCACATAGAGTACATCTACATCATCTATAACCTCTGCAATTTTAGTGGTTTCATGGACAGATATATTTTGTTCTTTAAGATCATGAATAATGTCACGTGGCATTTTAAGTTCTTTTGGGGATACAAATATCATATCCACATTGAACATGGCAAGTGCATATGCAAGTGAGTGAACTGTCCTACCATATTTAAGGTCGCCGATTAGGGCTACTTTTAGGCCTTCTATATTCTTGAATATCCTTTGCATGGTGTAGAGGTCTAGGAGTGTCTGTGTGGGGTGTTGGCCTGCCCCATCCCCTGCATTTATGACTGGTATATCTATGATGTCTGAGATGTAACGGGCTGCTCCTTCTGCGTTGTGTCTTATTACGATTGCATCGGCGTAACATGCGACCACTCTTGCAGCGTCTGCTAGTGTTTCTCCTTTGGTGGCTGAACTTTCAGCGGCTTCTGAGAAGCCTATTACACTTCCTCCTAGCCTTTTCATGGATGCTTCGAATGATAGCCTTGTCCTGGTTGATGGTTCATAAAACATCATTCCTAGTATTTTACCTGATAGGATCTTTGAGGTTTTTTGGGAGCGGGCGATGGGCTCCATTTTTTCCGCTTCTTTTAATATGAATTTGATGTCCTTTTTTGTGAAATCTTTTATTGATATGACATTTTCTAATTGGAAGCCCATTTGATCACCTATATTTTTCGGGTGAATGTTAGGTAACCTGTATGTCCTATCATTCGTGTGCGGGGTCTTGTACCTTTCTTTTTTATTTCAATTTCTCTTGTAATAACTTCGATAGTTTTTATCTCTTTAAATCTACACTTTTTAGCTTTTTCATGGATGATTTTAACAGGTTCTATGTATGGATTGTAGAATACAAGCCATCCTCCATCTTTTAGGGCGTTCTTGGCGTCTTCAATGATCTCCCATGACTTTGGGAGGTCGAGGAATATGAGATCTAGGTTTTTCTCTTCTATACCTTTTTTTATATCTTTATTTTTAAGGATTATATTTTTCATCCCGGAATTTTTGATATTCTTTTCTGCTAATTTTGCGAAGTCTTCTCTTATCTCATAGGTGTATACTTTGCCTGTGTCCCCCACTATATTTGCGAGTGTTAGTGCAACACTTCCTGAACCTGTACCTGCATCTAATACTCTTTGGCCGCTTCCGAGGCCTGTATATGAAATAACTATTCCAATGTCCTTGGGGAGGATGATTGATGATCTTCTTTCCATTAGTTCTATGAAATCATTGATATTGGCTTCTATTACTTTGAATTTCTTCCCAAGGTGTGTTTTCAGTTCATCTCCTGGGAGGCTCTTTTCTATTTTTTCTTTTTTTATTATTCCAAGGTCTGTTTGGAGGTCTTCACCCATTTGGGGCATGTATTTTTTACCTCTTTCATCTATTAGAATTTTCAATTCATCACCCTTCGAATTCGGAGTCTAGGACTTTGCGAATTTCCTGTGCTATTTTTTCACCTATGCCCTCTACTTTTTTCAGTTCTTTTTCTGAGGCGTTTACTAAGTTTTTTATTGTTTTGAAATGTTTGAGGAGTTTTCTCGCGTTCACGGAGCCTATGTATGGTAATGATTCTACAATAAATAGTTGTCTTTCTTTTAGAGTTAATGGTTTTTTTTCAGTTCTTATTTGTATCTCTACCTTTTCTTTTGATTGTTCACGGATTGCTATCCTTTTTATCATGGCCGCGGTATCTTCTGGTGATCTTGTTGGGATTATGGGTATTCCGAAGTCCACCGCGATGGATGCTATGGCTCCTCTTATGGCATTTGGGTTGATGAAGGCTGAGTAGAGGTCTTCACCCTCTAGTATCATGATGGGTTTTTTAAATTCCTTTACAAGTTCTCTTGCTTGTTTGTAGAGTCTTTTGTCAATGAGGGAATTTATGAAATCTTGTGTTGTCTTTCTTTCTATGGCAACTTTGTCGCTGATTTGGTAATCTGCAACTGCCATTGGTTTTATGATTACTTCAACGTCCATTCTAGTTAATTCTCTTAGAACTCGTGAATTGACTTCTCTGGAATCAGCATAGACAATATATTTATCTTTCAAGGTCTTTTGTTGTTCTATATTTCCTGGTTTTATCTCTATTTCCATGTTTTTAGCTTTCTGGAGGTGTTTTTTCATTTTATTTTCTTTGCGGATACTTGACCAATAGTATGCTTCGTCTCGGGTTTTTTCTGTTATCATAACCATCATGCGGCCCATTTTTTTCCTCCCGGTACGGCCACGTCTTTGTATCATTCTTATCTCTGATGGTACGGGTTCGTATAGGATTACGAGGTCTACAGCTGGTATGTCCATTCCTTCTTCCGCGACACTAGTTGAGATAAGAATGTCATATTTTCCTATGCGGAATGCTTTTATGATTTCTTTTTGTTCTTTTTGTGTTAGGCCTTTGGTACCGGTTCTGGTGCCTTGTCCGTAAAATTTAGCTGCGTTTATTTTTTCTTCTTGGCATTTTTTGTATATTTGTTCGACGGTGTCTCTGAATTGTGTGAATACTATGATTCTTTTTATGTCTTCTTTTTTAAGCTCTTTTTTAAGTATTTTAATTAGTTTGTCAAGTTTTGGGTGTTCTATTCCTCTTTTGTATGCTCTTCTTGTTTCTATCATTGCACGTGAGAAGTTTGGATCTGCTATGAGGCTTTTAGCCGCTTTTGTACTCTTTTTTTGCAATCTTAGGAAGTAGTGGTGTAGTGTGCTTATGCCTTGTGTTTCTAGGAGTTCTATGGCATGTTCTATGTTGATGGCTGCGGCTAATAATGATATTCCAATGTAGTACTTTTTTGGCGGGTTTGTTGTTTTTGCGATCGTGTTTTGGAGTTTTCCCCTGGCTTTGAGCAAGTCTTTTTTTGTTACGGTTATTGTTGGTATGATGTGGAGGTGTTTTAGCATTTTTAGTCGGTGTTTGCGGGCTTTTTCCAAGTGTTTTTTTATATTTTTCAGGGTGCTTCCCATTTTAACTTTTATCCATTCTATTTCTATGGGATTGAAATAGGGTGATACATCAGGATCGTCTTCCGTTTTTATAATGATTTCTTTTATGAAGAGGTTTTTGCATACGTTTTCTATTTTTTCTTTTTCAAATCCGGGGGATGCTGTTAGTCCTAGTATGAGTGGGTTTTGGGCTTCTTGTTGGTAGCGTGATGCTAGATATACATAGGAGTATGAGCCTATTGCATGGTGGCATTCATCAAAAACCAAGAGTGAAACATCTTTGAGGTTATATCTTCCATTTATTATGTCGGATTCAACTGTTTGGGGTGTTGCACATATTATCCTGGATTCTTTCCAACGTTTAACACGTTCTGTGGGGTTGATGGCTCCTGTGATGGATGTGCATGGTACTGTTAAGAACTCTTTAAAGCTGTCTTCATGTTGTATTGTGAGGGGTTTGCTTGGTGCGAGAATTAGGATTTTTGATTTTTTATATTTTTGTAATCTTTCGGCAGCTACTAGCACAGCTATAACGGTTTTACCTAGGGCTGTTGGGGCTACTATCATTGAATTGCCCTTTTTTAGCACGTCTGCTGCAATTTTTTGTTGATATAATCTTGCTTCGATTTTTTCTGGTTTTATGAGAGGATGTTCAATATATTTTGCCATGGATTTTTCTATGATATATCCGTTTATATAATGGTTTCAAGCTCCACACTTAAAACTTATAAATTATAAGTTATAATCCTATTAATGTTCTCCAATCATCAAAAACAACATCAACCCCGCACATACCAGGAACATAATTAGCCGCCTTAGCTGAATCAACACCAACCACTTCAAAACCAAGATCTTCAATAGGAGACACAACCATACAAGTATCAGAGACCATAACTCCACCAGACCCCTCTATAATATCACTATACCCCATTCGATCCGCAGCAACTTTAAGAGCATGAGAAGTACAAACCCAAAGATCGCATGAAAGATTCTGACGTCGCAAATGACGGGCCAACAACCTAATTTCATCTAATGAATAATGGGGGCAACCAACACATATTAAATCCGGTTTATCATTAGTAGTGGAAAGCTCATCCATAGAATCTTTAAGGGACGCGCTGTCAACAGATATTTTATCCTCAAATTCACATGCAACCGCGGAAGTTAAACCCTCTACATAATATAATGCAATAGCACCCGAAGATGCGAGTGCAGCGCCCAATGATTTAAATTCATCACTTGAAGGCCGCCCATGAAACTGGAAATTAGGGACACCATCCCCTACAATTTTACCAACATGGTATCCAAGAACACCATACTCATAACCTTCTATGGGATCCTCAACCTTCACGAGAATATTAGCAGTTCTATTTTCATCCAAGTGATAACCATAAGCAGGTGTTCTTCCACAAATAGCGGCCGCAAGGGCACTAGGACCTCCTTCCCTATTAGTCCTCGCCCCCAGAATAGAATTTGCATATATGACGGCTGAAGATTCTGACCAAGCTATATGGGAGCCTCTTGTTGGAATGTTCCCAATAAGGTATGGGGTGCAAGTGCAAGTGTTCATCACATCCATTTTAGTATAGGCATCTATAATCCTATATTGTCTATCTGCAAATTCTCTTGAAAATCCCAACTCATGCCACTTATCTAAATCCATACCTGCAGGATTCAAGCTGCTTTGAACCTTCACCCTCGCAGAGGGATCCTTTGAAAGTTCTTCTAAATATTCTAATCCAGCATCTCCAATTGTTTTATAAGAAACACCCGAAATCTGGGCCGAGGATATCTTTACCATCTTCTCGGCCCCGTAAATGTCACCAAGGGCTACTAAAATTTTCATGCTTTTTTCAACAGCTTCACCATATTCTCCGTCATACATTTTTTCTTCATGGGCTGTGAGATACATCCTAGCTCTCCTTTTTCTGAGTTCCAATTATATTATCTACAAGGCGCAAAAAATTTTCAAGCTCCCTATAAGGGATCATGGCCCCGGCCGCTATGTCATGGCCTCCACCTGTACCCCCGAAGTTTGAGGATGCATCCCTGAGGGCCCTTCCAAGGTCGACACCCTTTTTAATCATGTTTTGGGTGGCCCGTGCAGAAACTTTTACTTGATTGTCCATCCTTGAAAGGGCGAGTATGGGTAAGTTGGGATCTGATAATCCTAAGGAGAATGATATGCTGGCTATGGTTCCCATCACGCCTTTGAGGGCTTTTTCTTTCGTGTAAATGTATTGTATGTGTTCCATTTTCTTTGGTCTTTCCCTTTTGATCCATTCAAGGCCTTTTATGATATCTTCACGATACTTTCTTTGAAGGTTTAAAGCTTTTTCTAGGGATTTTTCTTCTTCACCGAGGCATATTCCTATGGCCAGACCATATTCTTTATTTTTGCCACAGGCGTCTAAAAGTTTCGCGAAATCTGAAAGGTATCTTATAGTTAATGGAAGTCTTTTGTCTGTGAAGACTTGTCCAAATATGTCCGGGTTTATTTTAATTAATTCATTTTTTAAGGTGTCTTTTTCTTCGGCTGCGAGGTCTTGGAATCTTATGGCATATGATACTCCTATTTTTTCGAGGAATTCCTTGGAACCTTCTATGTTGGCTGTTATACCTGGAAGTATGGGGTTGAATGTATATGCAAGGGCTTTGTATAATGGTTCGTCGTATCTTGATGCTATCCTAAGATCTTCATGAGTTTGCACTGAACCGTTTTTGAGCCCTTCTTCCATTATGAAACGGTTCATGCCTATAAACTCATTAAAGTATTGCATGTCACCGAAGGCACCTACCAAGGCAAATGATGCGAGTGATTTTTCTAAGCCCCTTATTATCAAGTAGGCGGCTCCTGAGGCACTGAGTTCGCGGCTTCCATCAAACCCGAATAAATGGGGGTTGACATGGATTATATTAGTGTCTATAGTAGAATCTGTAGGTTGGTGATGGTCTGCTATTATAACATTTCCATGGAGGCGTGAAAGGGCAGGTAAATTGGCACTGCCCATGTCGCAAAAAAAGAAAATTTGATATCTTTCGTTTGAGAGTTTTTTTATGAAGTTATCAGTTAATCTGGAAATGATGGAAATATGGAATTGGCCATTTCTGGTGGAAATGGCTTTACCTATCATGCCAGCTGCTGAAAGGCCGTCCGCATCATTATGTGATATGATGCGTATGATATCTCCTTTATCTAAGTGTTCTTTAAGTATTTTGCAAGCTTCATCGCCTCTATTTAACAATGAGCGCTGCTTTTTCTGGGTCATATTTCCATCCTTCTGGTAGTACACCCTTTCTCACGTAATATTTTACTAGTCGTCTGATTTTCGATTCAACGAGTTGCAGTCCTCTCCGGGTGTGAAGGTCTTTTGGGTGTTCTTTTAAGTGTTCTCTGATGTTAACAGCTTTTTTCATGAGGTTTATTAGATCCTCTGGGTACTCTAATTTTATATCATGCTTTTCTAGGATCTCTGTTATCTTCATTCCTGTTATTGATTTGACGTTTGGGATCCCATATTGGTCCCTTAGGATTATACCTATTTTACTAGGAGGGTTTCCTTCCCTGTATAATTTTATTATTAGTTCTTCTATTTCTTCATTGGAATATTCAACCCAATCTGGTTTTATCTTCATAGGATCACCTCTCTTTTGTACCATTTTGCAAATTTTCTGAAAGATTTGCTTCTGTGGGATATTTTATTCTTCTCTTTTCTGGTTAGTTCCCCGAAGGTTTTATTTTTTCCTTCTGGGTAGAATATAGGGTCAAATGCGAAGCCTTTATTTCCCCTTTCTTTAAATCCTATTTTGCCTTTCACCACGCCTAGAAAAGTCTCGGGTTCGGTGTCGGGTGCACAGTACCCTACAACCGACCTGAACTCGGCGTAGCGATCATCTATGTTTTCCATTAATTTGAGGATGCCCTTGTTACCGATGGTATCTTGTACATATGCTGAATATGGTCCTGGAAACCATTTTAGAGCCCTTATAAATAATCCTGCATCCTCTACGATGACGGGTTTTCTAAGGAGTTTCGCAGCATACTTTGCACCATATTTTGCCACTTCTTCGAGTGTGCCTTGGAGTTCTGGGTATTCGATGTCTGCTTGTTCTACTTGTATACCAAACTCCCTGAAAATCCCTTTTGCTTCTAATACCTTATGTTTATTACCTGTTATAAATGTTATCTTCATCTTAATCTACCTTACGAATTATGTGTAGCGTCCCCTATCTTCTATCTCTTTAATCTTTGATTCTATTTCGATGGATGATTTCTTTTCATAGCCTTTGAGAACCTTTTTGAAACATTCTTGCCATATATTATAATGGGTGCTTTTAAGGGCTTTTTTTAAGACTAGAAGGTCAACTCCCCTATCTTCTGTTTCTTTTGAAAATTTTCCAAGGCCAAAGTCGATGAAAACAAGATCATTACCTTTCATGATAATATTAGAGGTTGTAAGATCTCCATGGATGATCCCATGCTCATGGAGTTTGGCTATATTTTCTCCAATAATTTCACAGATTTTTTTCCTTTCATTAGGGTTTAGATCTTCTATGATGTCATTTAATGGTTTCCCTGCGATATTTTCCATTTTAATGGAGGTTTTTTTAAGGTTTATGTCGAATAAAAGAGGTGTTAGAACACCACACTTTTTTGCTTCATTGAATAGTTTAGCTTCATTTCTTGTACGAGATCTTCTAAGATCTTCATCAATTTCTTTTATGCGATAATCCTTCTTTATCCTCTCTTTTACTATTACATTGTGGTGGAGCCAAGTTCCATTGTAAATGTTCGCTTCAGCACCCTTCGCCTTAAGATGACTAGGCAATTCTAATTTTTCCTTGGTTTCTTCCATCCAGGGTATGTCAACTTGGTCTGTCCTGTAACGTTGAATGATAGTTGTATCCTCTATAGGATCCGGTCCTTTATACTTGTATGTGAGTTGACCTAGCCATGCTATCATAGCGCCATTGTCTCCGCAATATTCTGGTGGGGGTATGAAAAATTTAGCATAATGTCCATTACACATTTTTTCTAACATAGACCTTAATCTTTTGTTCACTGCTACTCCACCACAAAGTAGAACTTCCCTCTTCTTTGTATGGGCAAGGGCCCTTTCTGTAACCTCTACAAGCATTGAAAATGCTGTCTCTTGGAGACTATAACAAAGATCTTCAAGTTCTGCGCCAGCCTCATATTTTCTAAGGGCTGCTGTGAGTAAACCTGAGAATGCTAGATCCATTCCCTTAACAGTATATGGCAGTTTGATATAATTTGAGGATTTTTTGGCTAATTCTTCGATTTTAGGGCCGCCTGGATGTCCCATTCCCACTTCACGGCTGAATTGGTCTAACATGTTCCCTATGGCTATGTCTAGGGTTTCCCCGAAAACCCTGTAACGGTTTTCTTCGAATGCTATAACCTGGGTGTTCCCACCACTTACATAAAGTGAAACTGGATCTTTAGCGCCTGTGGTAAGTCTCCCGATTTCTATGTGCCCTATGCAATGGTTGACCCCTACTATAGGTATATCCAATGTTAATGCTATCGTTCTTGCTGCTGTTGCAACGGTTCGAAGGGCCGGTCCAAGTCCGGGGCCGCGTGAAAAAGCTACCAAGCTGATGTCTCTGGCTTCAACCCCGGCCTCTTCGAAAGCCTTTTTTAAAAGTTCTGGTATATGTTTTGAGTGATGTTCAGCGGCTTCCCTTGGATGTATTCCACCGGTACTTGGGATTAATGATTTTCCGGTTGAAGATAAGATATTGCCTTTATCATCCACTATACCGATACCTGTTTTTTCTGCTGTTCCTTCTATGCCTAAACATAACATTTTTGACCCCATTATCTTAAGATAAAAGTGATTATATATTTCGTTTAAAATAAGTTTTCACAAAAGGAGTGAGAGTAATGTTCAAAGAATTGAAGGTTTATGGGTCTGAAGATTTCCTCCATGAAGTAAAGGATAAGAAACCATTATTTCTATGTGTACTTGCAACTACAGCCACTTCACATATCCCAGGTATAACAGGGGCTGGTGCTAGTCCCGATCTTACAGAATATACTCCAGCAGCTGACGTTGAATTGATAGTCCATGAAGCCCCCCTATGTCTTCCCGAAATACCTAAGACTGTAGTGGAAGGAGGATCAACACCCACTCCAGCAGTAATAACAAAAGCATGCATAGAATTGGCTGATATACCATTCCTTGTAGCAGATGCAGGTGCTCGGATAAAACCTAATCTACCATATATCCTTATCAATGAAAAACCAGGAGATGACATACGCACTGGGAAGGCTGTGGATAATCCGAGAAAAATATTTGAAAATGGTAAAATGCTTGGAAAGATGTTATCTGGCCTAACAGAGCATCTCATAATAGGTGAAAGCACACCCGCGGGCACCACCACAGCACTGGGAGTTTTAACGGCCCTAGGGTATGATGCAAGTTTTAAAGTGAGCGCAAGTCTTCCTGAAAACCCACATAATCTTAAAAGGGACGTGGTCAAGGAAGGATTAAAGAATGCTGGTATAAAATGGGGTGAGAAGGTTGAGGATCCATTTAGGGCTGTTGAGGCTGTTGGGGATCCTATGATACCTGCTATAGCTGGTATATGCATGGGAACTGATATACCTATTACTTTAGCTGGTGGAACTCAGATGACGGCCATATGCGCTTTTATCAAAGCCATTGAGGAAGACTTTGATTTTTCAAGGACGCCCATCGCAACAACAATTTTTGTGGCCGAGGATGAAACATCAAATATTAATCAGATAGTTGGGCAGATAGATGATATAACAATCTATGCTGTGGATCCTGGTTTTGAAAAAGCTACACATAAAGGTTTGCATGGTTATCTCACAGGATCTGTTAAAGAGGGTGTTGGTGCGGGTGGCATGCTACTTGAAGCTCTTTTAAAGGGTGTGAGCATGGACGCCATAAGGGATAAGATTGATGAATTATGTCACAAGTTATTTTAAGGTTTTTCAAGAGCTTGAAACCATCAAATCCAATTTTAATAATCGCGCTGTTATTTTATATAGGGGGTTTTGTTTCCTATTTTTTTATAAAAACTTTTAATTTTGGCTTTTTAACAGGAGATTTTGTCGTATATTTCAAACCACATCCTATAACATGGGATTATGTTAGAATTCAATTTATAAATTATCTTGGGGGCGTGGCTTTTAATATATTTATTTCGAATGTATTGATACTATTTTTTTGTATATTTTTGGGTTTTCCCATTATTAGTGCTGTATTTTTAAATCTTATAGGATTTTCTGGTGTTTTATTGAATGTTTTGATTTCTCGTTTTGGACTTAAGGGGTTGATAATATATCTCGGATTACTTCATTTGCATTTAGAGATTTTAGGGGCTCTACTTTCAGTAAATGCCTTCTTAACCTTTTACACGTCCTTGTATCGTTCAATGAAGGCTCATTCAGCTAGTATTTTCATCAAAGAGCTTAAGAGAAAATTTTTACCACTATTGTTTAGGATATTAATCATATTTTTGTTCGCAGCATTTATGGAAGTGTTCTGGAGCACTTGGTGGGTTTATATTTGGACTCATAAATATATTCCATGGCACCAATTTTATTTTGAAGTTTACAATGTTAAAATTTTATAAGAGGCTTATAAGAAGTGTTAAACCTCCTATTATCCAACAATAACAGGAGAACAAAACAAGATTTTTCGTTCTTATAAACTTCAAGAAATATTTAATAGCCAAATAACCGGAAACTGCGGCTGCGATAAATCCTAATGTGAAACTCTGGGTTTCAAAATGGAATCCTCCCACTATATCCTTTAATTGGACTAATAAGGCCCCAAATATTGCAGGTATAGACAATAAAAAACTGTACCTTGCCATGAACTCCCTTTCAAGTCCAAGCGATAAACCAGTTGCTACAGTCGCTCCTGAACGGGATATACCAGGCATTATAGCGCAACCTTGGGCAAAACCGATCAAAAGAACATCAACCAAGTTCATATTATCAAAGAGTCTTTTCCTCGGAAATCGCCTATATAGTATCTCAGAACCCCATAATATGAAACCTGTGACGATAAGTAATGATCCGACTGCAAACAAATTATTGAAAAGGCCCTCGAAAAAATCCTTGAAAAAAACACCCATTAAACCTGCGGGGATGCTCCCAATTATTATAAACCAGGACAATCTTTTGATAGGCTCATTTTTAATCCCTTCACTAAAAATCCCCTGCGGGATATCTCGGAGGCTCGAAAAAAAGCCTTTAAGAATATCCAACACTTCAACTCTGAAATATCCGATAACAGCAACAAGAGTAGCTATATGAAGAAGGGTGTCAAACGCAATATCTGAATAATTCACACCGATAAGATAGGGTACTATTACAAGATGGGCAGAACTACTTACGGGTAAAAACTCGGTAGCACCTTGAACTATCCCTAATATTATCGCTTGTATAATTTCCAATGAATCCACCTTCTATAATTTATGTAGTGGGGCCTACTATTAGATTTTATTCAATGTATGTTAACCATTCAAATCTGTCCTCCGTTTCTGCTCTTAGAATTTTGAAGAAATTTTCTTGGAGTTTTTCTGTTAGGGGGCCTCTTCTTCCATCTCCAATTTTGATACCATCAACTGATCTTATGGGGGTTATCTCAGCTGCTGTTCCTGTGAAGAACAGTTCATCTGCTAAATATAACATTTCACGTGGTATGCGCTCTTCTCTCACGTTGATATCCATTTCATTGGCTAATCTTATAACGGAATCCCTTGTTATTCCAGGTAATAGTGAAGAGGATACTGGTGGAGTGTATAATTCACCATCCTTTACTATGAAAATGTTTTCTCCACTGCCTTCACTTACCATCCCATTGTAGTCGAGCATTATACCCTCGTCATAACCGTGTTTTATAGCTTCCATCTTCACTAGTTGAGAGTTGAGATAATTTCCACCGGCTTTAGCCATGTTTGGGAGGGTGTTTGGTGCCATCCGCCTCCAAGTTGAAACTCCAACATCAACACCCTCTTCTAATGCTTCTTGTCCAAGGTAACTTCCCCATTCCCATGCTGCGATCACAACCTCTACTGGACAATTGAGGGGGTTCACACCAAGCTCTTTATACCCTCGGAAAACAATAGGCCTTATATAACATTCCTTGAGATTGTTAACCTTGACAGTTTCAATTACAGCTTCACATATTTCTTCTTCGGTATAGGGGATATCAATCATATATATTTTGGCTGAATCAAACAGTCTCTTGACATGGTCTTCCAAGCGGAAAATTGCAGATCCTTTTCTGTTCTTATAGCATCTAATCCCTTCAAATACGCTGGATCCATAGTGTACTACATGTGAGAGTACGTGTATTTTTGCTTTGTCCCACTCTATAAATTGATTGTTAAACCATATCTTCCCTTTATTGGACAACATAAGGATAACCTCGGTTTATTATTTTTAAGTATTATCTACTTGTATATAAGCTATAAATCAGGTGTATTATATCAATGGTATATTGTCGGGGGAAACTTTATATAGCTTAGATTATAGTATTTTTTAATACGAGGGCCGGTGGTCTAGGGGTTAGGATACCTCGCTTACAACGAGGTGGTCGCGAGTTCGAATCTCGCCCGGCCCATTTTTAGCCAATTTTTTAAGATAAAAAGATTAATATAGTATGTTAACATAAAAAAGGTAGTAGGCATGGTTAAAAGAATTTCCTTTTTTTCTGTGCACTAAAATAAGGGGGGTGAATGATGAGGAGATTTGCAGTGGTACTTGCATTGGTAGTGGTAGTTTCTATACTGGGTGTTGGAGTGGTTACAGCACAACAGGAAGATAATGTTCAAGTAGAAAAAGAGGCCGATCTTGCGGTTAATGTTACTTTGGCTGATTCTGAGGGCAATCCTATAAATGAGGCTGATGTTGGTGACGAGGTTGTAGGTGTTGTTCAAGCGGCAAACAATGGACCCGATAACGCGACTGGTGTTATTGTTAGCTTATGGCAGCAAGGTTTTGGAAAACCTGAAGTGGAGAATATTGTCAATTGGTGGTCTGTTTCATGGGACGGTGTCAATTGGGTGAATTCTGATCCTTCCTTTGATCCAAAAGATGGCGTATGGTATATTGGTAACATGTCAGCTGGGGATGTTTACACGCTCTTGATAGGGTTCACAGCAAAAGAAGCCGGACCCGGCGTCCTTGGAGCGATGATAGAAGGCGAACAATACGATCCAGATTATTCAAATAATCAAGATGAATACATCATCGATATCGTGGAATCTGTTACCCCAGTTTCTGCTGGGGAAGTTCCCATGCAACCTACAGGCGCTCCATTAACACTTGCGATATTATCAATTCTAATGACAATAGCCGGCTTCACAATACCCAAAATAAAATAAAAAACACCCTTTTTTATTATTTTTTTAGATGAGTATTATGATTATGAGTATTAGGAGTGATATGAAGAATACTACTGTTCCCCTGAGTAATATGAAAATTTTTTCTTTTTCTCCTAGGGGCGTGATACCATATGACAAAATGAATGAGAAGAATATTTTTAGAATCCCAAGGATCCTATCATCTAATTTAATGAGAGTGTCTATGACCTGTGTGAGTCCAATTGAAATTCCAACCACTAATAATACTAGGAAAAATAGGTTTTGGAATAATATTCTAAATTTTTTGAAAATAGGGGTTTTATGTTCTTTCCTGGATAATAAACTCCTCCTTGAGCTGTAAGCGGATTCTTTAGGCGTGTAAGATTCTATTTCATCACTAAATTCTTCTTCTGGTGCTTGCCATCTCTTTGAAAATTTTTCTGCTAATGATATTATGCCAGCCCTGTCTATAAGTTTAATATTTTTCCTCGCAGCATAATTGAGTGCCTGTTTCGTATAATCTGATGTGGTTACAATAACTATTTTAGAAGCTTTAAGATTTTTTGCAACCATCTCCATTTCTTTTAGAACATCTAATCCTACCTTCCATTTTTTATCATAATTTTTACAAGATACAACCACACTTATATCTCCAATAGCGGTGGGAATGATCCCATAAATGTCCACAACATATTTTGAGGTTTTGAAATTCTTATAAACCTTGAAACCAGATTCCTCCATGATCTTGGCCATGAAATTTACTAGCTTCTCTTTCTTCAAATTATTCCACCTGAAAATTGATTTCCATTCTCATTTATATATGCTAATTATTAAAAATGTTGCCATAAGGAGGTGGATATGTTTATTGGTCATGGATAAAACATTGTAATTTGAGGACTTAAAATGAAGATCTTGATAACAAATGACGATGGAGTGAATTCCTCAGGTATAATAGCTGCAAAGGATGCCGTGAAAAGCCTTGGAGAATGTATAATAGTGGCCCCTGCAACCCAGCAGAGTGGGATAGGACATGCTTTAACACTTTTTGAGCCTATCAGGGTTAATGATGTCACATTAAGGGATGGTACCATGGCCTATTCTGTTTCTGGGACGCCAACTGATGCTGTTATCATTGGCATTTTTGAATTGGCAGAGGAAAAACCAGATCTTGTAATATCTGGGATAAATATGGGTGAAAACCTTGGGAAATCAGAGTTGACAACATCCGGGACTATTGGAGCCGCCATGGAAGCTGCTGTGCATGGAGTGCCGGCGCTTGCTGTTTCGTTGCAAGTGAAAAGGGGTGATATCAAATTCCATGATGGACATGTTGACATCGATTTTTCCACTGCTAAAAAAATAACCTATAGGATAGCTAAAAATATCCTAGAGAAGGGCTTGCCTGAAGGTGTTGACTTCTTAAACCTTAATATACCCTTGCACATGAAAAGGGAAGAAATTAAGATCACAAGATTGGGTGACAGAATGTATAATGTGCATGTGCAAAAGAGGCTCGACCCTCGTGGCAGACCATATTATTGGATTGATGGAGAGCCAGCAGGCCATGATATCCCGGGGACGGATGTTTATACGCTTAAAAAGGAGAATGTAGCGACCTTAACGCCTTTATCCCTTGATTGCACATCTGATCTTAAATCAATGGAAGGATGGCTTTAAACTATTGACTTTTGATGGTTTTCCAAATCATTTATAAAATTTCATAGGTATAAAAATATAGGGGTATTATATGGTTGATAAGATTAACAGGCAATTTTTAAGGTTTAAGGACAAGAGGGTGCTTGTCACTTTAAAAGATAATAATGAACATGAGGGTAGGATTATATCCATTGATAATTATCTTAACACTGTCCTTGAGACAGATAATGGGATTCGGTTTATAAGGGGTACCAAGATAGCCTTTATATCACTTTTAGGGTAGGCTTTCTACTTCAATTCCGAGGATTTCTTTTTTCCCATGGTAGATGTCCCTGGCTATTTGGGCGCTGCCTAATGAGCCTGAAGTGGGCGGTAATCTACGAACTTCCATTGGACAGTCTAATTGTCTTTTGAGGATATTATAAAAGTTTATGGGCTCTTTCATAGCCCCCATGGATCCTGTGAGTATTATACCATCTAGTTTATCTGCTATGCTTATAAGTCCCCATATTTCCATTTTTATAGTCATTACCATTGTATCGATAGCTAATCTTGCTTTATAGTCGCCTTCAAGATATTTTTTTATGAGTTCATCTTTCGCCCTTGTGACTTTTGTATCTATACCTGCTATCTTCACGGCCCCGGCATGTGAAAAGCATTCGTTAGCGGTCTTATAACCATCATCGATTGTTCTAATCATTTCAAGGTCTAATGGTCCATGTATTATCCCCATTGCACCTATACACGCGTCCATGGCACCTTTTATAATACCGTCTTGGATTAGAATGGTTACTGTGTTGGAGCTTATATCTGAGACTATCAAGTTTTCCCAGCCGGTTTCTAGGTGGGCATTATAGGATATGCTGACCTTTTCAGCGCTTCCATGATGAGAATATGCTGCCTTAAAACGTTCATCTAGACAGGGAATGTTCCGATGCAACCCAGGGATCAGGACTGTTGGTATTCCTGATTTTTCTATCTCTGAATATACTGCTGTTCCACCCCCTGTGACTTTACCTGCACCACCAATGGAAATTATACCCCTATTTTCAACTTTTTCCAAAGGTTTGATTGTTGTTATAGCGTCCCCCATGGCATAAGTTATCGCCATGAGTTTGATTTCTGCGGGATCTATTCTCTTGGAGAGCTCTTCTATTGCAGAGACTTCACCCTTTGATAGTTCTTCACGTCCTAGTTTGAAATGTTGGACTTCCTTCGATAAAATAGTGAAGGATATACCCGTGGTGCCATGATCCATTCCAACAAATGCCAATGTTTTTTCCACCTTATTTTTCTAGGCCACAAAGTTTTCGCAATTTGGATCCTACTTTTTCTATTTTTAATTCTGCTTCAAGTTTTCGCATTCTTTTCAGCATCGGTCTGCCGGCTTTGTTTTCTAGTGTCCATTCTTTTGCGAATTCGCCTTTTTGAATCTCTTCTAGTACTTTTTCCATTTCTTTTTTTGTTTCTGGGGTGATTATCCTTGAACGTCTTGTGAGACCTCCGAATTCTGCGGTGTTGCTGACGTTTTTCCACATTCCAGTGAATCCTTTTTCGTAGATAAGGTCTACTATTAATTTTAGTTCGTGGCATGTTTCGAAATATGCGAGTTCTGGTTGGTAACCGGCCTCTACCAAAGTTTCGAAGGCTGTTTTTATAAGTTCTGTGACACCACCACAAAGGACAGTTTGTTCACCGAAAAGGTCAGTTTCGGTTTCTTCCTTGAATGTTGTTTCTAGTATTCCTGCTCTCGCAAATCCACAAGCTTTACCCATTGCAAGGGCTATGTCAAGGGCTTCTCCTGTTGCATCGACTTCAACTGCCACTAGTCCTGGTATTCCGAATCCTTCGAGGTATGTTCTTCTTACCATGGCTCCAGGACCCTTTGGTGCTATCATTGTAACGTTAACTCCCTTAGGGGCCTTTATGTACCCGTAGTGGATGTTATATCCATGTGAAAATGATATGGTGTTTCCCTCTGTAAGATATGGTTCTATGGACTGTTCATAGACTGTTGCCTGTATTTCATCAGGTATGAGAATATGTATGATATCGGCTTCCCTTGAGGCATCTTCTATTGTCATAACATTCATACCATCTTCCTTAGCCATGTTCCATGAATTTCCCCCGCTCCTTACACCTACTATCACGTTTAATCCGCTGTCGGCCATGTTTCTTGCCTGTGCTCTTCCTTGGCTACCATATCCTATAACTGCTATTTTTTTATCGGCTATAACATCCATATTTATGTCATCTTCATAATAGATTTTCATATTTTAGTCCTCCTCTAATTTATATTGTCTTGGGGCCTCGGGACATTGCTGTTGGGCCTGTTCTAGCCAACTCTTTTATGCCGAAGCCTGTCATGAGTTCTATGAATGCATCTATTTTGTTGGTGTCCCCTGTAATTTCTACTGTTAAAGTTTCTGTGCTCACATCAATTATCCTTCCGCGAAAGATGTTTGCATATTGTATTATTTCTGATCTTGCTCTTTCTTCGGGGGCGTGGACTTTTATCAAGCAAAGTTCTCTTTGGACTATGTTCGTGGGTTCGAGATCCCTTACCTTAATTACGTCGATTAGTTTGTTTAATTGTTTTGTTAATTGTTCGAGGAGTTTGTCATCACCTTTTGCTATAATTGTCATGCGGGCGAGTCCTGGAGTTTCGGATTCTCCCACAGTTATGCTTTCGATGTTGAAACCTCTCCTTGTGAATAACCCTGATACCCTCTGTAATACTCCTGGTTTGTGTTGGACAATAGTGCTGATTATATGGGTTTTAAGTTCCATTATTCCCCCTCCACTTTCTCTTTTTTGATGGTCTTTGTTTCTACTTTATATTCACCTACTATTTCTGTAAGCCCACGGCCTGGGGGTACCATTGGGAGTATCTCCATAGGATCTATCACGATATCGATGATGGTGGGGCCCCCGGATTTTATAGCATTTTTTAGGGCTTCTTTAACTTCTCCGGGTTTTTCCACTTTTTCTGCGTCTATGTTGTAAGCTTCTGCTAATTTGACAAAATCTGGCACTTCACCTAGGTGTGTGTGTGACATTCTCTCATCATAGAATAGTCTTTGCCATTGTGCCACCATTCCAAGGCGTCTGTTATCCATGATACAAATTGTAATAGGTATATCATATTCTCTAAGGGTTGCGAGGTCTTGTGATACCATTAGGAATCCGCCATCGCCGCATACTGCTACTACGTCTTCTTCTGGTAAGGCCATTTTCGCCCCCATCGCGGCTGGAAATCCGAAACCCATTGTCCCAAGGCCGCCTGATGATATGAATTTTCGAGGCTTTTTTGAAGTGTAGAAGTGGGCCATCCACATTTGGTTTTGTCCAACATCTGTTGTTACTATCGTATCATCGTCTATGGTTTCCATTATCTCTTTTATGGCCTGTTGAGGTTTTAGTGGGATTTCTTTATCAAATGACATTCTTGGCATGCATTTGTTTCGGAATTTTATTGTTTTTTCGATCCATTCTTTCTTTTCAGAATTTATATCTTTTTTTTCTAATATTTTTAGGATGTCCTGGAGGACTTTTTTGGCGTCGCCAACGATTGGTATATCTACTTCTATGTTTTTACCTATTTCTGCTGGGTCTATGTCGATGTGTATTATTTTGGCGTTTGGTGCGAATTCTGCTATGTTTCCGGTTGTTCGATCTGAGAATCTGCATCCTATTGCTATCAGGCAGTCGCATTCGTTCACTGTTAGGTTTGCGACTTTTCGGCCATGCATGCCTAACATGCCAAGCGAGTATGGATGGTCTTCCGGGAATGAACCTTTCCCTAGGAGTGTTGTCGTTACCGGGGCCCTTATGATCTTAGCTAACTTTCTGAGTTCTTTTGAAGCGCCAGATATTATGACACCACCACCGGCTAATATAACAGGTTTTTTAGCGTTTATGATGGCATTTACGGCCCTTTTTATTTGTAGTGGGTGGCCTTTTAATGTGGGTTTGTATCCTGGTAATTTGAATGGTCTGTTTATGTATTCATCTAATTCAGCTTCTTGTATATCCTTCGGAAGGTCTATTACAACTGGTCCTGGTCTTCCTGTTCTTGCTATTTTAAAACTTGATTTTATTATGCGGGGTATGTCGTTTGGGTTGTTTGGTCTGAAGCTGTGCTTTGTGATGGGCATTGTTATGCCAAGCATGTCCACCTCTTGGAATGCATCGTTGCCGATAAGTTGGGTTGCAACTTGTCCTGCTATTGCTATTATTGGTGATGAGTCCATGTAGGCTGTTGCGATACCTGTTACGAGGTTTGTTGCCCCTGGACCTGATGTGGCCATGCATACACCTACTTTACCCGAAGCTCTAGCATATCCATCTGCTGCATGGGCTGCACATTGTTCATGTCTTACAAGGATGTGTTTGAGTTCTGAATCATATAGTACATCATATAATGGGAGCACTGCTCCTCCGGGGTATCCGAATACTGTTTCTACTCCTTCATCTAGAAGTGCCTGGACTATTGCTTGTCCTCCATTCATAGGAACACCTTTGTAGTACACCATCTTTTTATCATTATTGTTAATGATATATGCTTTATACTCTTGCAACTTTATATAAATAACTAAAAAATAAATTAATTTTATTGTCTAAAGGGAGGATCAACCCATGAAGATCTTGGTAGTGGGTACAGGAGCGCGAGAACATGCCATATGCAAATCACTAGAAGGCGAAGCTGAAATTTATTCTTTCATGAGCAACAAAAATCCTGGTATAGCACGTATCGTGAAAGATTTCAAATTAGGTGATGAAACAGACACTGAAAAGGTTAAAAATTTCGCGATCGAAAAAGATATCGACATAGCATTCATCGGACCGGAATCCCCACTAGAAAAGGGCATAGTAGATAAGCTACTCGCCGCCGACATTGAAACAGTAGGCCCCACAGCCGAGGCCGCCAAGATAGAGACAGACAAAGCCTTTATGAGAATACTCTTCGAAAAATACAAAATACCAGGTTCACTCCAATACAATGTATTTGATGATTACCAAGAGGTTAGCCAATTCTTGGACGAGTTCGAAGGCGAGGCAGTGGTAAAACCAGTTGGACTCACAGGGGGCAAAGGTGTTAAGATCGTGGGAGAACACCTAAAAGACAATGAAGAAGCGAAAAAATATGCTAAAAAAGTAATACAAGAAAAAATCGGAGGCCATCCGAGGGTTGTTATCGAAGAAAAGGTCACTGGCGAAGAATTCACTCTGCAAGCATTCTCTGACGGTAAAAAATTAGTCCCCATGCCCGCAGTCCAAGATCATCCACATGCATTCGAAGGCGATAAAGGACCAATAACAGGAGGCATGGGATCCTACTCAGATAAAAACGGACTACTACCATTTCTAGAAAAAAAAGAATATGATGAAGCAGTTAAAATAATGGAAAAGACCATAGATGCATTAGATAAGGAAACAGGCCCATACAAGGGTATACTATATGGACAGTTTATGTTAACCCGTGATGGACCACGTATTATAGAATACAACGCCCGATTCGGAGACCCGGAAGCCATGAACGTTCTACCATTACTCGAAACCAACATGGTCGACATATGCGAAGACATAATCAACACCAGATTAAAAAGTGCTAAATTCAAAAAATTAGCAACAGTCTGCAAATATATAGTGCCTAGAGGATACCCTGACAAGGGAGAAGCTGGAAAACTATTGAAAATAGATGAAAAAATGATAAAAAGTGAAGGTGCTGACATTTATTATGCTTCAGTGAATGAAAAGGATGGTAGGATATACACAACATCATCGAGGGCCGTGGCATTAGTGGCACTAGCAGAAGATATTTACACAGCAGAACAGATATGTGAAAACGCCACAAAATTCATCAAAGGAGACGTATATCACCGAAGGGATATCGGAACAAGAGAACTCATCCAAAAAAGGATCAAACACATCAAACAGATAAAAAAATAGAAATGGAGAAGAAAAATGAGACACCTAATATCAGTATGTGACATGAAAGACAAAGTAGAATACCTACTAGACCTTGCAGATAAATTCAAAAAGGGCCTAATAAAAGGAAAACCATTAAAAGACAAATACATGGCCATGGTGTTCGAGAAAGCTTCAACGAGGACAAGAGTATCATTTGAAGTTGGAATGAGCCAATTGGGGGGAACACCACTCTATTTGTCGGCCCAAGACTTGCAACTAGGAAGGGGCGAACCAATAGCAGATACAGCCAGAACTCTAAGTAGATATGTTGATGCCATAATGATAAGGGCATTCAGGCACAAAGATGTTATAGAATTAGCAGAGAACGCATCAGTACCAGTGATTAATGGTTTAACGGATCTCGAGCATCCATGCCAAACACTCGCAGACATGCAGACCATCAAAGAATATAAAGGGGATTTCAATCGCAAATTAGCATTTATAGGTGATGGTAACAACGTTTGCAATTCCTTAATTTTGATATCAGCAATTCTAGGAATGGACATCCATGTTGCATCACCAAAAGGCTACGAACCAAATAAAGGGATAATAAAAAAAGCTGAAGAAATTGCACAAGGCCAATCCATGATAAAAATAACCAATGACCCATACGAGGCCGTGAAAGAAGCTGATGTTGTCTATACTGATGTATGGGTTAGTATGGGACATGAAAATGAGATACAAGAACGGTTAAAGGCATTTAGACCATACCAGGTGAACAAGGATTTAATGGATCATGCAAAGGCCGATGCTATATTCATGCACTGTTTGCCTGCAAAAAGGGGTCAGGAGACGACAAGTGACGTGATTGATGGTCCGAATTCAGTAGTATGGGATCAAGCAGAGAATAGGCTCCATGCTCAGAAGGCTATCATGTATTGGCTGATAAGATGAGAGTAGTCACATCATAGTAGGGGCTTCTATTCCGAGGAGTTTGAGCCCGTTTTTGATGGTTTTTCTGACTCTATCAACTATAATTAGACGCGCTCCTTCAAATTCTGAACCGATTACTGGTGAAAACTTGTAGAATTTGTTAAATGCATTTGCAAGGTCTTGCAAGTATTGGGCTATTAAATGAACTCGTCTAGTTTCTGCGGATTCATCAACAACCCTTGGGAATTTAGCTAACAATCTTATAACCTCCTTTTCCGTTTCATCAGGGGACCATTCTCTTTCTATTTTAACATCATTATTGAATAAAGCTTTTTTGAGCAATTTACATGCTCTTGCATGGGCATATTGGATTGATGCACAACCCATTTCAAAATTTAATGCCTCATCCCATTTGAAGACAAGATGTTTCTCTGGGGATAATCTTGCGATATAATATCTTATGGCCCCTACACCTATCTTATCAGCGATATCCTCAATTTCAACTATTTTTAGATCCTTCCTTCTCTTTTTTATCTCTTTGACAGCCCGGGACCTGGCTTCATCCAAAAGATCATCTACTGATACGAAAACACCTTTACGGGTGGACATTGAACCTTCTGGGAGTGTTATGAATTCGTAGAATATGACTTCTGGTCTTTTACCGCCGAGTAATTCCATAGTCGCCTCTATTTGTCTAACAGCTAACTTATGGTCGGATCCGAGGACGTCAATAACTATGTCGCAGTTATCTGACTTGTACAAGTGGTATGCGAGGTCTCGGGTAGAGTAAAGTGAGGTACCATCTGAGCGGGTTAATATAAGCTCTTTATCAATGCCGAAATCTTCCAAGTCGAGATATAGCACATCATCTTCTCGGATGTAATGGGTCTTTTTCAGTTTCTCAAGAACATTTTTGACTGATCCATCCCTTACAAATTTGCTTTCCCAGATAAATTTGTCATGTTTAATATGGAGTTCTTTGAGGGTCTCTTTTATACCCTTTAGGCACTTTTCAACAACCTCTTGGAACATGTTTTCTAGTTCTCCATTCTCATAAGATCTTATGAGCTTATCAATTTCATCCTTTAATTTTGGATTTTTTTCAAGGTACTGGTTGACTTCAAAATATAATCTGCCGATTTTATGATCCCATTTGTCTCCGGGATAATCCTTTAATTTTTTTTGGAGGTTAAGAAGGCCCCATACTATCATGGCTATTTGTCTACCCATATCATTCACGTAATAATGGGTTTCAACATTATAACCTGCAAATTTAAGTATCCTTGCAAGAGAATCGCCTATAATGGCATTTCTTACATGTCCGATATGTAGGGGCCCGTTGGGATTAGCAGAGGTGTGTTCTAAAATGACTTTTTCACTTTTCTTGGATAATCTACCGTAATCTTCATCTATGGAATCTAACAGTTCCCTTGAAAAACTCTGATAATCTATAAAAAAGTTTATATACGGACCCTTTGCTTCTACTTTTTTAAAGAATTTGGGTAACTTCACCATCTCTATTATAGTTTTGCTGATTTCAACAGGATTCTTTTTTAATTTACTTGCAATTTCGAAAGATATTGTTGTCGCGAGATCCCCCAGTTCTGGACTGGGGGGTTCTTCAAATTTTATATCAACTATGGGATAATTGAGAGCTGAAAGGGCTTTTTTTAGCGATTTTCTTGCTAGATCTTCCACCGTTTTTATCATTGCTTCACCACTGCCTTCTATAATCCTTTTATCCACAGGGTTATGTATCCTATCTTAGGTATTATAAGAAGGTGATTGTCTATTTTGATTACACGGGCTGTTACCTGTGATGGTCTTACTTTTTCAGGGTCTGGAACAGGATTGTTATCACCCTTAGTTATATAATATACTCCATTCTCATCCTCCTTTATATCTATAATCCTGTGTATAACCGGCTCGGGGAACCAATTAGCATTATATATTATGATATCACCCTTTTTAACATCCAGAGGATTGAATTCTTGGATTCCGAGAAAGTCGCTTTTTTGGACTATAACAATGTCTCCACGATAAAATACAGGCTCCATGCTACCTGAAACAACCACGTTCATATGCTGTGAAAGTATCACTGCCACCAATAATATTACAATGTATGTTAATAGCTCTAGATGATCTTTCAATTTTTCACACTCCTCCTTAACCTCTTAATATAGCTCCTTTATCAGCTGAGGTTGCAAGTTTCTGGTATCTCCTAAGCCACCCTTTAACCTTACGGGTTGGTGGTTCGACTTGGGCAAGTCTTTTTTCTATTTCATCATTTGAAAGTTTAACATCTAGCCTTCTTTTGGGAATGTTTATCTCTATTATATCCCCATCCTTTAGGGCGGCGATTGGACCGCCTTCAGCAGCCTCTGGTGATATATGTCCTATGCACGGTCCTCTGGTGCCTCCTGAAAATCTTCCATCTGTTATGAGGGCCACTTTTTCAAGACCCATCCCTACTATGGCTGAGGTTGGATTGAGCATCTCTCTCATACCAGGACCGCCTTTAGGCCCCTCATATCTTATAACTATAACGCATCCTTCTTCTATTTCACCATCAAAAATTGCCTCGACGCATTCTTCTTCACTGTCAAATACTTTCGCAGTTCCACTATAAGTTAACATATCATCTTTGACAGCTGCTTGTTTAACCACCGACCCCCTAGGGGCTAGATTACCCTTAAGGACAGCTATACCACCCTGTCTGTGGATGGGATCATCTAATGGCCTGATAATATTCGGATCTTTCACCTTTGCATTTTTTATATTTTCTTTCAAAGTTTTACCAGTGCATGTAATCACATTTAAGTTTATCCTCTCTTCTAAGACTTTCAGCACGGCCGGTATGCCTCCAGCTCTTTCAAGGTCTATCATATGATTTTCACTTGCAGGGGATATTGCAGCTATATGAGGTATTTTCTTGCTTAATTCATCGAATAGATCCAAGTTTACATCAACATTATCAAGTTCGGCTGCGATTGCGGGCAGATGAAGTGTAGTATTTGTTGAACCTCCAAGCGCAACATCCACAGCAATTGCATTTTCAAAGGCCTCTTGGGTCATTATATCTGCTGGGCGAAGATCCTCCTTCACCATTTCAACAATCCTGGCACCTGAAAGGCGTGCAATCTGTAATTTTTTGGACTCTACTGCATGGGCTGTGGCACAGCCAGGAAGGCTCATGCCGATGGCCTCGGTAAGACAAGCCATACTATTTGCAGTGAATAGACCAGCACATGATCCAGGCCCCGGACAAGCACACTTCTCCAACTCTTCAAGGTCCTTGGGATTTATTCTACCCTCTTTAAGGGCGCCCACACTCTCATATACGTTTATAAGGTCGACATTCTTTCCTTGACATTCTCCTGGGAGCATGGGCCCTCCTGTAACAACTATGCTTGGAATGTTGAGTCTGGCTGCGGCCATTAACATACCAGGGACTATCTTGTCACAAGATGAAAGAAGTATTAGACCATCTAGGCAGTGTGCCTGGATCATGCTTTCAACGGTATCTGCTATTATCTCTCTTGAGGCGAGGGAATAGCGCATTCCTTCGTGGTTCATTGCTATACCATCACATATTGCCATGGTATGGAACTCAAATGGTATGCCACCTGCTTGGTTCACACCTGCTTTTACAGCTTCTGCTAAACTTTTAAGGTGGAGGTGTCCTGGCACTATGTTAGTGTAACTGTTCGCTATCCCAATGAAAGGTTTTTTGAAATCTTCATCTGTTAATCCGCAAGCCCTTAATAATGAACGGTGAGGGGCTCTTTCAAATCCTTTTTTAATCTCGTCACTTCTCATGAAAAACCCACCTGATGATAACAAATTATGGGATTATTATGGATTTATAGATATATAGGATGTTGAAGTTATATTATTGTATGGAGTCTTTGATTTTAAGGATCCTTATATCCCTTGGCATAGGCGCCCTTATTGGTATTGAGAGGGAAAGACGTAGAAAAAATTCTGAATTTGCAGGTATAAGGACTTTCATGTTAATGGCTCTTCTGGGGACATTATCAGTTTATGTTTCAGAAATTTTTTCATATTTTTTGCTTGTGGCATTCATAGGACTTGTTGCTCTTATAGTTGTGAGTTATATTATGAGTACGAAGGATGATGGTGATATTGGAATTACAAGTGAAGTTGCGGCGCTTTTGACATTCGTACTTGGCGCCATTTGTGCATGGGGTGATGGTTACAAGCTTGCACCTATAGTTGCGATTATCATAACAGTATTACTCGCCCTTAAAAAGTATTTACATTTATTCGCCAGGCGCATAAGTGAAAGGGAGATGATAGACACCCTAAAATTTCTAGTAGTTGCATTTGTGATACTACCATTACTTCCCAACACTTATATGGGTCCTTTTAATGTTTTTAATCCGTATCAGATATGGTTAATGGTTGTTTTTATTTCAGGTATAAGCTATGCAGGGTATATTGCCATGAAGATAATAGGCCCAGAGAAGGGTCTTAGTATTACAGGGATTATTGGGGGCTTGGTATCCAGCACGGCTGTTGTAACGGCTATGGCTGGACGCGTAAAAGAATCAGAGGGTGTCATGAAAGCTGCTGTGTTCGCATCTGTTGTTGCAAGTTCTATGATGTTTTTCAGGATATTATTCGAGGTCATGGTTATAAATCCGGGACTGTTAACATTCCTTTCATTACCACTTCTTACTATGGGTATTATCGGAATAGCCCTTGGTTTAGGTTTGCTTAGAACTCCAGATGAAAATGTGAAATCTGAGGTGAAATTGAAAAACCCATTCTCACTAAAACCGGCATTTATTTTTGGGGCCTTCTTTATGGTAATACTTTTCACGGCAAAGGCTGCTAATATCTACATAGGAAATGTGGGAGTCTATTTGGCAGGTTTGATATCAGGTGTTGCCGATGTTGACGCCATCACAGTAAGCATGGCCATTTTATCCAAGAATAATGTGATATCACCATATACTGCGATAACTACAATAACACTCGCAAGCATCTCCAATACCCTTGTAAAACTTGGAATAGCCTTGTTAGTTGGTACAAAAAGTTTTGGAAAAAGAATAGGGGTAATATTCGCTACTATGATACTTGCAGGGTTAATTATAATCCTCTTAGTTGGTCTTCGCTAATAGGGGCTATGATTTTATCATGGTGAGTACCATCTTGTATGGTTCCTTTGCATATAATGCGTGTGGTTCGTTGGCTGGCATGATAATCATTTCCCCAGCTTCTAGCACATGTTTTTTGCCACTTATTGTTATCTCGGCTTTGCCGTCGATGATCTGGACTATAGCATCAAATGGTGCTGTATGCTCACTTAGACCTTGTCCTTTGTCGAAGGCGAATACTGTAACTGTACCTGTATCACGTCTTATGATCTCACGACTTACCACTGCACCCTCTTGATAATCTACTAGCTCCTTCAATTTCAGAACTTTTCCTTTCAAATCCTCCAATTGTATCACCTTAACATTTCCTTCATGTCCTCTTCAGGACTGCTTATAAGTTTCAGATCATATTTTTCCACTAGGAATTTTATGATGTCATCGTTAGCCCAACCAGGGAGTATGGGACCTACATACATTCCTTTCATGTTTAGTGCGAATAAGCTCCAGAGTATGGCTGTTGCTTTTTGCTCCATCCAACTTAATACTATGCTAAGTGGTAGTTCATCTATTTCCATGTTGAATAATCTGCTGAGGGCTTCTACAATTTCTATTGCCACTATGGCATCGTTACATTGTCCAAGGTCTATAAGACGTGGTATTCCCTCTATATCCCCAAGGTTCATGTCATTAAAACGATATTTTCCACAAGCAAGTGTCAATATAATGGTATCATCTGGAAGTTTACTTACAAATTCTCTATAATATTTTGCTTTGGGGAGTGGGGAGTCGCATCCACCAACCAAGAAAAATCTTCTGATCTTACCATCCTCTACAAGCTCTTTTATTTTGTTAGATAATGATAGTATGGTTGAAGCGCCGAAACCAGTTGTAAATGTTTTCTTTTCCTCTTCTTCTTTTAGTGATGGTAATTCGAGGGCTTTATCGATTAATGGTGTGAAATCATAATCTTCGATGTACTCTACTCCTGGGAGTTTTGCAACGCCACATGTGAACATTCTGTCCTTATACTCGTCCTTTGGGAAGAGTACGCAATTTGATGTTCCAAGTATTGCAACTTGATATTTTGAAAATGTTTCTTTTTGATCAAACCATGGGCCGCCAAGTTGTCCTTTCAAATGTTCATATTTTTTCAAGCCAGGATAACCATGGGCTGGTAAAAGCTCGGAATGGGTGTAGATGTTTACACCTGTATTTCTGGTTTGTTTTAGTAATTCTTCGAGCGCTTTTAAACTGTGACCTGTTACTATGATTCCTGGCCCGGATGATGCTCCGACTTCTACTATTGTAGGTTTTGGTTCGCCATAATTGTCTATGTGAGCCCTTTTTAAGAGCTTCATTGTTTTTATGTTCATCTCTCCCGCTTCAAGTGCAAGTTTTATGAATTCTTCTGAGTCGAAATTGACATTTGTTAGAGTAGAATAGAATCCTCTTTCAAGAAATGCGTCTATTTCATTGTTAGTATATCCTAGTTCACGTGCATGGTAAAGATAGGCGGATATTCCTTTTATGACAAATAAGAGGTTGTCCTGTAGTCTTGCGACTGTTGGCTCTTTTCCACAAACTCCTCTTATTGTGCAAGCTTTCCCTTTTACTGTCTGGGAGCATTGGTAGCAGAACATTTGAATATCCCTTGCCTTTTGTGGGGGTCTTTCTTCCTTTAATGGCTCGAATTGATCTTTTCCAACTCCACAGATTGGACAAATCCAATCTTCTGGAAGATCCTCAAAAGGCGTTCCAGGTTTTATACCTTGGCTAGGATCGCCCTTCTCTGGATCATAGATATAGTCACATACTTTACAGCGATATTTCATAATCTGTCACCGTTATTTATTTCGGTGTGCAAACTATAAGTAATTTTGTCACTAAATTGGTACAAAGTGTGGTTGATGATGGCATGAATGTTGTAGAAGAAGCTAT
The DNA here is from genome assembly GCA_030055615.1 of Methanothermobacter sp. Classification (NCBI taxonomy): domain Archaea; kingdom Methanobacteriati; phylum Methanobacteriota; class Methanobacteria; order Methanobacteriales; family Methanobacteriaceae; genus Methanothermobacter; species Methanothermobacter sp. The sequence goes on from JASFYN010000001.1 coordinate 52,789, forward strand.
TGGAACAATTAGACCCCTACAATATGAATTAGTGGCTTATATGTTGTTTAGTTCATTCATATCGACAACAGCCACCCAGATAACTCACGCATAAACTTCTAAGGTTTAAAATTTATGGCACTTTAAAATTTTCAATAAAATTTTCATAAGAATTGAGAGAGAGTCAGACCCTAATATTAATATCATGCTTCTACAAAAGTATCAGTTTCAAAAAAGTGTGTTCAACAAAGCCGAAAAAGGACATAAAAGGTAAGGATGGATCTTTATTCTAAGGTTAACTTGAAAAATTAACAGAAACCTTTAGAAAATTTGGGGGGTGAAGGTAATGGCAAATGTTCACTTTATCAAAAAGTATAAAAATCAAATTTACACATGTTTCACCAAGATAATTGTTAGAAGCCCAGATGTAGGTATCTTCAAAATTTCAAGGAAAATATTCGCTCATAGAGAGTGCTATTGTTGGGGTCTGGAATCAATACCAGGAATCGCCGAACTCAAATATTCTAATATCTTGAGGTCTTTGATCAAATTCGATAATCCCCCAAAATTTTATAATCTCAAAAAATTCAAACTAAATAGTTGAAGTTTACTCCGCACTTGAAAGGCTTAGGTGATTTAGATGAGGATACTTTTAATCCACGCAGATTATCTAAAATACAATGTACGGAATAAAACAAGTATAGCAGAGGATATACCAGAGAAGATGATGGAAGGATCCTTTAAAGAATCTTTAGTAGTTTTCACAGCAATTGAAAAAGAAGATGAAACTAATCCAAAGGCGGTGATCAAAAATGCCATCAAAGAGATAAAAGAGGTTTTTAACAAAGTTAAAGCCGAGAAGATTGTCATATACCCTTATGCTCACCTTAGTTCATCTTTAAGCTCGCCCGAAATGGCGAAAAAAATCCTAAAAAACATGGAAGCTGCCTTGGAAAATGAAGGATTCAATGTTTCAAGAGTACCATTCGGATGGTACAAGGCGTTCAAGATATCATGTAAAGGCCATCCACTCTCAGAACTTTCGAGGACAATAAAAGCAGAACCTAAAAGAGAAAAAATAGTTGAAGAAGAAATAGAATCCAAATGGTTCATAATCAAAAATGGAAAACTTATAGATCCTAAAGATTTTGAATTCAAAAGCAAGAATTTCAAATCCCTTGTAGATTACGAGTTAGGGGTCTTGGAAAGTAAGGGTGGAGAACCGCCCCATGTTAAACTCATGAAGGAAAAAAACTTGGCTGATTATGAACCTTCTGCTGATATTGGACACCTCCGCTGGTACCCGAAAGGGCGTCTTATAAGGGATCTTCTAGCAGATTATGTATATACACTCGTAACATCAGAGGGCGCCATGCCAGTGGAAACACCAATAATGTACGACCTTGAAGACAAAGCAATAAGAGTACATGCTGAGAAGTTTGGGGAAAGACAGTACAGGATGAAAAACAAAAAGGAATTAATGTTAAGATATGCTTGTTGCTTCGGGGCCTTCAGAATATTATCAGATTCGTTTTTAACATGGAAAAATCTCCCTGCACGCGTCTATGAACTTTCAACTTACAGTTTCAGACTAGAAAAGAAGGGGGAAGTTGTTGGCCTCAAGCGACTTAGAGGTTTCACCATGCCAGATCTTCACACAGTATGCAGAGACATGGGTCAAGCACTTGAAGAGTTTGAAAAGCAAGTTGAAATTTGTCTTAAAACTTCCAAGGATTTTGAAGTGGATTATGAGGTAATATTTAGGGCTACAGAGGATTTCTATAATCGGTATAAGGATTGGATATTCTCACTTGTGGAGAAGGTTGGCAAACCCATACTATTGGAACTTTTACCTGAAAGAAAGCATTATTGGATAGCTAAAATGGATTTTGCAGCGATAGATTATCTCGGAAGGCCTATAGAGAATCCAACGGTCCAAATAGATGTTGAGAGCGGGGAGAGATTTGATATAACATTTCTTGAGGAAGATGGGACTGATAAGAATCCTATAATACTCCATTGCAGTCCTACTGGGAGTATAGAAAGGGTAATATGTAGTTTGCTGGAGAAGGCGGCCATTGAAATGGAAGAGAGGCCTCCAATGTTTCCTGTGTGGCTTTCACCAACTCAAGTCAGGATAATAGCAGTTGCAGAAAGGCATGTCGATTATTCAATGAAGATTGCTGATAAGATAAGGGATGAGGGTATCAGAGTCGATGTCGATGATAGGCCAGAGAGTGTTGGTAAAAAAATCAGGGACGCGGCCAAGGAATGGATACCATATGTTATAGTTGTGGGTGACAGAGAACTTGAAAGTGCTGAATTTTCAGTGAGTATTAGGAAAACCGGTGCGAAGAAGGTCTTGAAATTAGGAGATTTTATTTCAATGGTAAAAAATGAAGTAAAAGGGATGCCTTTCAGGCCACTTACTTTACCTGTGAGAGTTTCTGAGAGGATCAATTTCTGAATGTAGAAGTTCATGAGATTTTATATGAACCCCACATTATAAGTTATAACTTATAAGTTATAAGGTATACTTTATAAATGATAATTTAGAACTTATTATAGTTAAATTCTTGGAGGTTTTCCATGGGTGAAATAATATCCATTATAAACCAAAAAGGAGGCTGTGGTAAAACAACCACAGCAGTAAATTTATCAAGTGCACTCGCAATCCTGGGCAAAAAGGTTCTAATAGTTGATATAGACCCCCAAGCAAATGCAACAACAGGCTTTGGAGTCAACAAGGCAGAATTAAATTCAACAATATACTCTATTATAAGCGGAGAAGCAGAAATAGAAGAAACGATCCAAGAGACAATGATACCCAACTTGTATATTATTCCAAGCAACCTTGCCCTCAGTGGCGCGGAAGTGGAACTCACCAGCCAAATAGGCTATCACACCATACTCAAAGAAGCTATAGACCCCATCAAAAAAGATTTTGATTACATATTCATCGACGCCCCACCATCTCTTGGAATACTAACATTAAACGCCCTTGTTGCGGGTGATAGCATTATAATACCAATACAAGCAGAATATTACGCCCTTGAAGGCATGGCTGACCTCCTTAAAACCATGAAATTAGTCGAAAGCCGCTTAAAGAGTCCATGCCCAATAAAAGGCATACTATTAACACTCTATGATGGGAGAACTCGACTTGGAAGAGAGGTTTACCAGGAGATCAAAAACTTCTTCTCTCCACAAGAATACATATTCAAAACAATAATACCAAGGAATATTCGCTTAGCAGAAGCCCCAAGCCATGGAAAACCATGCATAATTTATGACAAAGACTGTAAAGGTTCCAAAGCATACCTTAAGTTAGCAGAGGAACTAATCAGAATGGAGGACGAAAAATGACAAGACAAAATAAAAGTCTTGGAAAAGGTCTCGACGCTTTAATAAAAGCAAAATCAACACCCACTCCACGAAAGAAACCTACCAGGGACACATTAACACCCCCAATCACATATCCCAAAGATAAAGTCAAAGAAGTTTTAGAAGAAGTTAAAAAGAACCCTAGGATAACATTATGGTCCGCAAGATCAGCTGCAGTTTTAAGATACTTAAAGAAGACAAAACCAGAATTCAGCATAAGCAAAGAGGCGTCTCTATTAATCGAAGAAGCTGTTAAAAACAAATACCCTGAAATATGGGCTCTATTCTCAGAACTCAAATAGGATTATTGAAAATTATCTAAACTGCTTTGATAACCATCAATGTATAAGAATTTTTCAGCACGTTTAATCCACACACCCATCCCCTTAAGTTCATCTAGACTATTTATTCTGCCTTCTCTCCTTTTTGAGATTATCCTCCTTGCTGATATGGGGCCGATGCCAGGTACTCGTATAAGTTCATCGTAAGTAGCAGTGTTAATATCTAATGGAAACATGTCACTTTTGAGCGCTGCCACATACTTTGGATCCATCTCCAAGTCCAAAAATCCTTCATTGAATTCAAATTCACTTAATTTAAAATTATAAGATTTTACCAATGCATCAGCTTGATATAAACGTATTGAACGCCTGGGATCTGGTTCTGGTTTATTCTCTAATGGAGTGCCTTCCAATGCTTGGAAACTACTGAAATATATTCTTTTAATATTTAATTTATCATAAAGCCATGATATCCTCTTCAGAATTTCCTGGTCGGTTTCTTCAATTGCGCCTACAATGAATTGGGTGCTTTGACCAGAAGGGGTGAGATCAGGATTCTTGTCATGAATTTTTTTTATCCATTTCATTCTCCTTATAATATCTATTTTATAGTCCTTGGTTGATGAAAGAGCTGAAAGTCCATCTGCTGTTGCTGTTTCAAGGTTGATACTCACCCTATTTGACAATTCCATGGCTCTTTTAATCAGTTCCCTTGAGGTTCCTGGCAAGATTTTAAGGTGTATATAACCATCGTATCCTTTATCATGGCGTAGAATCCTCACTACTTCAACGAGTTTTTCCATGGTATTATCAACATCATCTATCGTGGCCGAACTTAAGAATAAACCTTCCACGTACCTTTTTTCATAATAGTCCATGAAAACCTTTGATAATTCACCTGGTTCTAATTCAATGCGCGTGAATTCCCGTTTACTACAATTTAGACAATATTTACAATCGTTGTAGCATTTATTGCTAAGCAGAACCTTAAATAAGGGAACTTTACAACCCTTCATGCTACTATAATATATTCCAGGAAGATTTACATTCTTTTGTTTTTCATCTGCACTATAATCGCATAAATCAAATTGTGCAGAATCACTTAATATTTGCAATTTTCTTTTACGCTCCAACATAACCTCATATCTCAAAAAAATTATTTAGTAAAGTTTATATTCCTTTCATTATATAATTTTTATTTGGTTTCTGCAGGGCGCTTAGAGAGAGGGGGTGGTACTGTGACAAAATGGTTACTTTACATAATTGGTATATTGTTAATAATAATGGGTATACTCGGTTTTGTTGGATTCCCATTTCCAAATCTCAAGGATCCGGTTTGGCATGCAGCATTGAAAATAATTGTTGGACTCATAGCAATATGGGGTGGCACCAAAGTAGAATAAAAAAGTAATTTATTGGCTGATTATAAATACCTTTAAGCCCTGCAGAAACCACAAATTGTTACACAGATTTACTTCTGTTTTCGAGGGATCTGCGATAAAAATTTTGACTTGCCTTTTTTAAGAAGGACATATCTGTAGATGGAATATTATATATAATTTTTTTGATGATATTTTATGAGTATCGGATTGGAGACGAATTCCGGACGGCCATATCCTACCCCCACACAAAGGAAGTCAATAGGCTTTTGGTATTGTTAAAATTTATTTTTTCTTGTTAAGGTAAATTTGGACATAAAAGGATCCTTATAGTATACCTTGGCTTTCACTTCTCTATTAGATGGGTTCTTGCTTAGCTAAAGTACACGTCGGGCTTAAAATTTCCTCACTTAATGTGATACAAGAATATGATTCAATACTTTCGCATATTCCATTTGCAGATAGGTTCTATAAAATGCGAATATAACAATTTATAACGATTTTTCTGACTTATTACTATGAACGAACCTTCTTGTCGAAGGAATTAAATAGAAGTTTTATTGGATTCTATATTATGAGAGTTGTGCTTGCAGGTAGTGGTAGTGCTGTTGGTAAAACCACCATTTCTACCGGTATAATGAAGGCATTATCCAGTGAGGGTGTTCAACCCTTTAAGGTTGGCCCAGATTATATAGATCCATCTTATCATACTATGGCCACAGGTAATCCTTCACGTAATCTTGACTCGTTTTTCATGTCAGATGGGCAGATTAGAGAAGCATTTATAAGGGGCATGGAAACATCTAATGCGCGAATGGCTATTATAGAAGGTGTTCGCGGTTTATATGAGGGTATAAGTCCAATTGATGATGTTGGGAGTACAGCATCAATAGCGAAAGCTTTAAACGCTCCTGTTGTGTTGATAATTAATTCTAGAAGTCTGGTAAAAAGTGCAGCTGCAATAGTACTTGGTTTCAAAGCATTAGACCCAGAGGTTAAAATCGAAGGGGTGATCCTAAACCAAGTTAAAAATAAAAGACATTACCTCAAAACTAAAAAAGCCATTGAAGAACTTTCAGATACTAAAGTGATCGGTGGCATACCTAGAAGAAAAGATTTGAAGGTTGAACAGAGACATCTAGGATTGGTACCTGCAGTGGAACGTGAAAATCTAAAATTTTCAATAGAAAAGTGGGGAAATGTGGTAAAAGAATATATTGACCTTGATGAACTCAAAAATATAATGAAAAACGCTAAAAAAATAAAAGGCAAAAGAGAACCCCTCTGGCAAGTAAAAAACCATAAAAAGGTTAAAATAGGCATAGCATATGACGAAGCATTCAACTTTTACTACATGGAAAACCTAGAAGCTTTAAAAGATAATAAAGCCAGTTTATGTTATTTCAGCCCTTTACATGACGAGGAGATTCCTGACGTCGACGGAATCTATATTGGCGGAGGATACCCAGAAATTTTCGCAAAACAACTCGAAAAAAATACTTCAATGAAAAATTCCATTAAAAAGTTCCATGAAGATGAAAAACCAATATTCGGAGAATGCGGAGGCCTATTATATCTTTCAAGATCCTTAGATGGACATGAAATGTGCAATATATTCCCTTACAAGTCTACAATGACGCGGAAAGTCCAAGGTTTAAGTTATGTAATAGCAAAATCAACAATGGACAACATAATATCTCCAAAAACTGAAATTTTCAAAGGACATGAATTTCATTACTCAAACATAAAAGTTACAGGCAATCCACAATTTGCATTTAAAATACAAAGAGGAAAGGGCATAAAAAAAGGGATGGACGGTCTCACATCTAAAAAAACCCTCGCAAGTTATATTCATATACATGCAGCTTCATGTCCAAAATTTGCAGCAACACTAACATCCAATGCACTAGAACAGTAAGATGATATCCATGTTTAAGAATAAGGACATTTTTTCACCTTATATCATAATTGTTGCAATCATAGCATATCTCCTAATGGCATATGTAGCATTCCATTATAAAATCAGAGGCTTAAATTTCCCATCACCCATCTCCATAATCTATATCAGTATAGGTTCACTATTCTACGCTTTAGGAGTTCTAACATCCTCAAATTTCAAATCATCCCCATCTAAGGTTAAAAGAGAATCTAACCACATTTATGAGCCAATTTTATTAATTATCCTAATCATAAGTATAATATTAGCGGCATGGAACTTGTACAATGTTGGTGGTATACCATTATTTAGCGGATACCTTAAAGCCAAGGCCCTAACCAAAATCTGGTTCATATCTTATCTTTTATTTTTGTTTTCCATAAACTTCTTATTGGCCAGATTTAAAAGAGACTCTTATTATGGATTTTTCATCCTTGGACTGATTTTGTTCGCTTTAACAGGATACAGGACAACTACAGTGGTCATATTACTCAGTGTACTTATAAACTTATATTATACAAGACACATTTCCATAAAAAAGCTTACCCTCATTGGAATCCTTATAATTTCCCTGACCATTGTCATAGGCTATGTCGCCGTTAAATCTATAGAATGGCAGCATTGGAATTTAAATCCTATAGAATTATTTTTTTATCGCGCAGGGTATACATTAACAGTTTTTGACCGTGTAATCCAATTTGAGGGCGCTACACATGGTAGATTATTATATTCTACTTTAACAGGATTTTTCACATCCACCGATCCTAGGATTATTGTGGGAACAACAGTCCTAGGATATAAACATTCAAGCACCTCAACAATCTTTGGACCCGCAATTCTAGACTTCGGTTTTTTTGCCATGATACTACAAATGTTCATCATAGGCTTAATCCTTGGTTTACTCCATATAATCCAAAAGATCAAAAAAGATTTCTTCACAGCTTTATACGCGATAATATTAGCTCACACTCTTGTATGGATTGAAACAGGCCCAACAGATCTTGTAGTATGGATATTCTATTTAATGGCTGTGGCCGCGATAATAAAGGAGGCATATTATGAAAGTGGCCATCGCAGCTGAATTAGCACCCGCAAAGACATTCATACCATTAATGGAAAAATTTAACGCCAATTTCATCGCTTTATCACATGGAACAGGCGTTAAAGAACTTTTAGAACCTTATTGTCAAAGTATATATCCTATTGGGGAGAGTAGACGTTCTAATGGTAACAAGATCCTTATCACGGCTAGGATATTATCAGATATTAAAAAGGCTGTTAAAGCTTTAAGAGAAAGCAAGCCAGATATCCTTTTAACTTGTGGTAATGCAGGTGATGTGCGAAAGAGTATTGCAGCCGCCAAACTACTTAGAATACCCGTACTACATATTGAACAGGACATTTATAACCCTATTGAAATGATAGCATTTGCCAACCTTGTAACAGCACCTTCCACTGAATACAAAGAATATCTTGAAAGAAATTACCATTTAAAGAACGTAGAAAACATAGGAGGCTATCCCCACGCTATCTATGTCAAAAATTTAAAACTTGAAGATCCAGAGGCTGTTAAAGAAAAGTACAATCTTCAAGAATTCATACTTGCAGTACTTGGAGGCGATTTGAAAACCCATGATATTTCCCCTCTAATCAAGGCATTGGAAGCGTTAAGGGAAGATGTCTTATTGGCACCTTTCAGATTTGATAGGAAATTCATCAAAAAAAATATAACCTCAAAAAAAATCCACGTTCTAGAAGGTTTTGTTGACCTTCCAAGTTTAATGAAAGCTTCAAAGGCTATGATCTATGCTGCTGGTATGGGAGTCACAATAGAAGCCGGCGTTCTCGGGGTTCCTTCAATCAAAATCGCAGGATTTCATCGTCAACATGCAAGCATCGACCTCTGTGAAAAAATAGGCATACCAATAGCCAAAATAGAAGACATAAACCATTTAATATATGATTTAAAGCCTCCAGATTCAGCTTACCTCCTTTCAACTGCAGAGGAGTCTTTAGAGAAATTGATCAACTTACTGGAAAACTTCCAACCAGAAGGTTCATGCGGCGGTTTTAAAAGTTTCAAAAAAATATGGGGAGCCCGATCAAAATTTAGGTGAACTTATCTAACTTGGAGGATTATCCCCTCATATCATCCCATTTGTATTTTTACAAATGGAAGTTTTTTTATAAGATAACGAAGGAAAAATAAATCCAGAATTACCTACAAGCAGCTTTTAGTATAAGAGTCCTACATGATTGGGGCTTTAGAGGCAGAAAAAAATATTCACAATCACCTTTTTCATCTTACTGGTATAAAAATTTAACTATAAATGTTAGATGAAAAAATACTTAATAAATACTGGAATAATAAAATTTGGTGATATAAAATGGTTGCAAAGATCGGTGTACTAAAATGTGGAAACCTTGGAACATCCCCAGTGATCGACCTAGTACTTGATGAAAGAGCTGACAGACCAAATGTCGAGATCCGTGTAATGGGATCTGGAACAAAAATGAACCCTGATGATATAGAATTTGTAGTCCCCAAAATGCTCGAACTAGACAGAGACTTTGTCATATTCATAAGCCCAAACCCAGCGGCACCGGGACCTGCAAGGGCAAGAGAACTACTCTCCGAAGCCGACGTACCCGCAATGATAGTGGGAGATGCTCCAGGACTTCGTGTGAAAGATGAAATCGAAGAACAAGGACTCGGTTACATTATAGTCAAAGCAGACTCCATGATAGGTGCAAGAAGAGAATTCCTAGACCCAACTGAAATGGCAGCATTCAATGCAGACTTAATGAAAGTACTTGCATTAACAGGAGCATACAGAGTAGTCCATGAGACCATCGACGCCATGATAGCTGATGTAGAAGCTGGAAAAGAAATTGAACTACCAAAACTCGTAATTACAAGAGACGTGGCAGTAGAAGCTGCAGGCTTCAAAAACCCATATGCAAAAGCAAAGGCCATGGCAGCATATGAAATAGCAACAAAAGTCGCTGACATTGACGTCGAAGGATGCTTCATGGTACAAGACCCAGAAAAATACATACCAATAGTAGCATCTGCACACGAAATGATGTCAACAGCCGCAAAACTAGCAGAAGAAGCAAGAGAAATAGAAAAATCCAACGATACCGTGAAGAGAACACCACACGGAAAAGAAGGAGAAACACTATCCAAGGAAAAACTACTCGAGAAACCTTCATAAAATCTATTTTTTTATTTTACTCTTTTTTTGGTGTTTTCGTGTTTGATGTAATAATAGTCGGGGCAGGTCCCGGAGGTCTCATCGCCGCAGACAAACTAGCAGACCATTTAAAAGTTTTAGTGGTTGATAAAGGAAGGGACATGGACAAAAGATATTGTCCAGCCCTAAAAGATGGTATATGTAGAAAATGTTCGCCTTGTAACATAATGTGTGGCCTTGGAGGGGCTGGTGGATTATCAGATGGGAAACTAAACTTAAGACCAGATATTGGAGGCGACTTAGAAGAATTTGTAGATAAAAAAAAGGCATGGGAGCTTGTAGAGGAAGTTGACAGTTTTTTCCTCAAACATGGAGCCCCAGAGGAATTATATTCACCCAAGGAAAAAGAAGTGGAAAAGATTTTGAAAAAATCAGCTGCAGCGGGTATAAATTTTATTCCCATCATTCAAAGACATATAGGGTCCGATAAGACGCCCATGGTCATAAAGTCTATAAAAGAAGACCTTGAAAAAAGAGGTGTGGAATTTCTCCTAGAAACAAGGGCATTAGATATCATAACAAAAAATGGAAAAATAGAGGGGCTCAAAGTTAAGGATAAGAATGGGAATGAGAACATAATAAAATGTAGATTTTTGATCCTTGCACCTGGCAGATCCGGTTCCATGTGGCTTGCAGAGCAAATGAGAAAACTTTCAATCCCTATAAAGTACAATCCAGTGGATATTGGAGTAAGAGTTGAAGTCCCCAGTATTGTAATGGAGGATATTACAAGGATAAATTGGGATCCGAAATTCCATATTATAACAAAAAGCTACGACGACTTTGTAAGAACGTTCTGCGTCTGCAACAGAGGTTTCGTGGTCGAGGAAGCCTATGACGATTTTAAAGGGGTTAATGGGCATTCCATGCGCACAAAATCATCTGATAACACTAACTTTGCCTTTTTAGTCAAAGTTGAGCTTACAGAGCCGGTTGAAAATACATCTGCATATGCCCTTTCAATCGCAAAAATTTCTAACACACTCGGTGGAGGCAAACCAATAATACAAAGATTAGGAGACCTTAGGAAAGGGAGAAGATCCACTTGGAAGAGATTAAAAAGGAGTCCAGTGAAGCCAACATTAAAGGATGTAACACCAGGAGACATCGCACTTGTCCTACCCTACAGGATAGTCCTTGATATAATAGAAGGCTTAGAAGCGCTTGATAAAGTCATACCAGGGGTGGCCTCAGATTCCACGCTTTTATATGCTCCCGAGATAAAACTTTATGCAATGAGAATAAAAGTGGACAAGCATATGAGAACCCCAATCAGCGGATTATATGCTGTAGGGGACGGTGCGGGAGTTTCAAGGGGTATTGTAGGCGCTGCCGCTACGGCACTTATAGCCGCCGAACATATAAATAAATCTTCAAAGTCTTAAATTACCCCCCCAGATCAGCGTCAACAAATCCGTGCCTCCTCATTTACAATACCAATCTCTCATTTTTTATTCTCTATGTCGAATTGTGATTATACAGTCCCCATTTTTTGTAACGAGATTCAAAAAAAAAACATTTATCATTTTTTTCTACAATTGTTATGACGGTTTCAGAAATGTGAAGGCTTCAATTTTTGAAGCCTTAAAATATTATCTTATAATTTTGTAACATGCGCTTATTATGAAACAATCGTATGTGTTAAAAATTATAAATCGCCTTTTGTACTCGGTATCTTTTGATGTTCGATTTTCACAGCACTTCTTAGCGCGATTGCAAATGCCTTGAAAAGAGCTTCTATCTTGTGGTGATCGTTTCTTCCATTGACCTTTGCATGTATGTTAATTTCAGCATTTTTTGCGAATGATTCCATGAAATGTGGAATGTTTTCTGTTGAAACATCACCAACTTCATCCCTCTTAAATTCCATGTCAAGGACTGAATATGCCCTTCCTCCAAGGTCCACCGCCACCATCGCGAGCGATTCATCCATTGGTACTATTGCATGAGCCATTCTTTTTATACCTTTTTTATCTGATAGGGCTTTTTTGAAGGCTTTGCCTAATGTTATGCTAACATCTTCGATGGTGTGGTGATCATCGACTTCTAAATCTCCCCTTACTTTTATTTCAAGATCAAATAGTCCGTGTATAGCGAAGGATTCTAGCATATGGTCGAGGAATTTAAGTCCTGTGTCGATGATATAATTTCCCTCACCATCCAAGTTTATATCCACTTTAACCTCTGTTTCATGGGTTTTCCTCGATTTCTGGGCTTTTCTCATAATTATCATCCCTTATTATTCTTATAGCCTCCGCAGGGCATCTGCTTGCGCAGATAATGCAAAGATGGCAATATTCGAGATTGGATGGGATCGCTATTTTCCTTTTCCGATCTATCGTCCATATTTTACCGCCTTTGGGACATGATTCTTTACATTCCCCGCAACCTGTACATTTTTCATGATCTATGATTATTTTCATATAGTTACCTTTTACGGTTTTATGACTTCTATGGCTGTTGCCTTAAATCCTGCGAAGATTTCTTTGCCAATTTCTAGTTTCATGGCATCCCGGGCTTGTCTTGTTATATAACTTGTTAACTCTATATTATCCATTTTTAATTTAACTTTGAGGATATTATAGCTAGGTTTGATGGATTTAATCCTGGCTTTTAAGAGGTTTCTTGCGCTTATCTTATATTTTTTGTCCATGAGTAATATGTCTTCTGGATGTATTAGTAGAATCACCGTTTCCCCCTTTTCAAATCTTTCCTTTAATGGGGCTTTTATAATATTTTTCCCCACTTTGATTTCGATAATTTTATCTTCTAGGTTTATGTCTTTGATGATACCTTCAAGTTCATTAAATGTGCCTTGTCTTCTAAATAAGGCTTGCATTTTAAGGTATTCTTGTATTATATTTCTACCAGTCTTTGTGAGTTGACTGCTTCCACCTCCACCAGCGCCGCCTCTTCTTGTTGAAACAATCTTTTCTCCGAGTGTATTTTCCATCCTCTTTATATATAGAAGTGCTGTTCTATATGGGATTTCTGATTTTTCAGAAGCCTTTCTTATCGAATTATATTCGTTTATCGATTGGAGTAATCTAAACCTTTTATTATCGAGCCAGATGTTTTTTCCTTTTATTTTTAATTTGTAGTTTTCTTTTGACATGTTATCCTCCCAATTACCTGGGAGTGTATTTATCGATAAGGTCGATTAATTTGTTGATCGGCTTCTTTAAAGGCCCCATTTTTGAACTGAAACGTTTCATTAGACGTATATCTCTTTTTTCGAAGCCTTTCACGATTAATAGTGCTATTACATATATTGGGGATGATATTATAAGTGCTATTATAAGTCCTGTTATTGTATTAGGTATTATGATGAGTGGAATGGCTGTTATAACGGATGCTAGTGTTATCTTCCAAAATGCGGTGTATGGTGGTCTCACATTGGTGATTTGGAATGTTTTCCATAAAGAGAGCACCATTATAATGAATGTTGCGATGGTTGTTGCAAGAGCACCCCCTTCAATGCCGTAGACTGGCACCATGATAATGTTAAGTATGAGGTTTATAGGAGTACCTATCAATAATATGTACATTGGAAGACGTGGGTAGCCTATTCCTTGGGTGATGCTTGCAGATACTGCGAAGAGTGTGTAAAATGTCATGCCAACCACAAGTATTGTAAGTGCACCGGCACCATAAATGAAAGCACCCCCAAAGAGGAGTTCAAGTATAGGTTTTGAAAATATTGCGATACCAACACATAATGGTAGAACAAATAACATGACAAGTCTATAGGATTGTACTACATAAGTTTCAAGCAAACTTTTGTCTTTAAGCGCTGAAGCTTCTGAAGCGGCTGGTAAAACAGCTGTAGCAACCGAAAGGGAGATTATAAGGGGTAATCTTGCGATTGGATCCGCTGCAGTATAATAACCAACTGCCTTGGTTGCTAGGAATATACCTATAGCAAAAACGCTTATATCATAAATGGCCATTTCAGATAATGCTGTTATAATTACTGGAATGGAAAAACTTAAAAGGACTTTCATTAATCCTAACTCTTCTTGGAAGTTCAATTTATTTTCAGGCTCCACTGGGGGCAGGTAATCTTTAAGTAACTTTTTATAAATTACAAGTGCAGAAATGGCAGATGCTATAAAACCGAAACCTGTACCTATAACAGCCCCGGCCGCATAAAAGCCGATCATTACAAATATGACTGCGAATATTATCATGAATATTTGTTCAATAGCCCGTGTCACAACAACATATTCCATTTTATAGATACCTTGGAAGGCACCCCTAAATGCACCTACAATAACACTAAATGGTGTGATAAGCGAAACAGCCTGTATAGGATAAACTGAAAGGGGTTTATGGAAAACATCATTTGCAAGCCAAGGTGCCAAGAAGAATATTATAATAGAAAAACTGAGACCAAGGATGATCATCAGCTTCAAAGAAGTGTGAAGAACTTGTGTTGCCATCTGATCCTCATTGAGTGCCTTGTGTTGTGCGACATATTTAGCAATGGCTGGTGGCAGACCACCAGCTGAAAGTATTTGGAATATCCCTTGCAAGGGGAATGTTAAACCGAGAAGACCATAACCTTCGGGTCCAAGCAATCTAGTCATGAATACTCTGTATATATATCCTCCAACTCTGAAAAGGAGGCTGCTGACCATTATAAGGAAGCTGCCTTTCACTAGTTTTGACGTGCTATTTGTCAAGCTCATTAAATCACCCAAGAAAAAATAAAAGATTCTTGGTCTTTATAAAAATTATCATTCTTTTTTCAAGAATCTCATGAACATCTTAAGGGTCTTATGGAGGCTTCTGAATCCTTCTTTATCTTTTTTAACACCCTCTAACGTGTCCTTTGACCAGAAACATGCGCCAAGATTTGCTCCGAATGATCCTCCGCTTATTGGTATCACGCCATTGGCTATATAAAAAGTGTGTATTTGTTGAATTGCAAGTTCTTGTCCTCCTGATCTGTCACCACCCACGGCAATTGCCATTCCGATTTTCCCACGTAAAATATCATAATCCTTCATGTTGAGTGCTCGGCATCTGTCTATTATAATTTTTGTCTGGGCACTTAACCCACCATTGTAAACTGGTGTCGCCATTACTATGCCCTTTGCCCTTGGAAGGAGATCATAAAGGGTGTACATGTCATCTTTGTTTATGCATTCCTTTTTCTTTAGGCAATAATCGCAATGTTTACAAGGGTTCAAGTCTTTTCCTCTGACAGTGAAAAATTCTGTTTCATATCCTTCATCTTCTAGTCTGTTAAGCGCTTTTTTCAGAACGTATTCTGTGGCTTGTTTGCGGGGACTTCCGCATATGCCGATTACATCCATTATTTCACCTGAATTCAAATCTTTTTTTAGAACAGCCATATTCCTTTAATATTTATAGTTTTTGTGGTGTTGGATAGTTTTTTTTATTGTTTGTTGTGTACGGTTTTAAATTCACTGATAACTTATAAATTATAACTTTTAACTTATAAGTTAAAATCTTTGGATAATAAAAAAATGTTAAATGGCCTCGTCTTCTTCATGTGGTAGTCTCATAGTGTCAGGATCTGGTGGTAATTCCTCTAGGAAATCCTCTGCTGCTCTTCTCGGATCCTTGGACCCAGTTATATATCTTCCAACAACTATTATGTCAGCGCCACTTTCAAGGGCTCTTCTTGTCTTGGATGGTGTTATCCCACCAGCCACAGCTACTAATCCTCTTTCACCTATGATCTTCTTTATTTCTGGGATGTTCCCCCATTCTGAAACTTCTGCTGTTCCAACATCAATATTCTTATGTAAAAGTACGATGTCAGGTTTGTATTTAAGTTCTTCAAGTTTTTCTTGGACGTTTTCAACATTCATCATGTCAAGGATAGAATATATGCCCTGTTTTTGTGCTTCATGGATAGCTTTCTCAATTGTTGCTTTTGTTGCAAGCCCTGATATGGCAACTGCATCTGCTGTTTCGTCAGCCGCCATCTTAACTTCCATCCTCCCCACATCTAAAGTTTTAAGATCTGCTATTATAAATGCATCCTTTCTTAATTCCCTTATCCTGTTTACAATCCCCACACCAAATTTTTTGACAAGTGGTGTGCCCGCCTCGAGCAATATCCTCTCACGTGGTGGAAGAACATCCACTACCCTTTCCATTTCTTCAATACTTTCAAGATCTAAGGCAACTTGTAAATATGGTGGGTTCCATAATCTTATAGGCTTGAACCCCATGACTGGATGCACGCCCCTATCTTTTTCAGAAAGGATCTTTTCAATTGATGGATAGTTTTCCATAGCCCTTCTTATTGCAAGTTTCGTCGCCCCATAATTATAATGGTAGATTTTCTGGTAGTCTTCCGCCTCGGGATGGATGAAAACACTCACAATTATGACCAAGTCTTCGACCTTCTCCTTTGGTATTATTCCCTCTTCGACAGCATCTGCAACAGCTCTTGCAACAGCTGTCTGGGCAGGTCCGAATACTTTATTAGCATCTTCCAAATTTCCAATGGTCACCTTAGGTATCATTAATGTTGCAGGTTTTGTCATTAAATTAGGTCTTATAACAGAAAGCAAGGGCGTGTGGCCGATTGAAATATTTGTAAGTCCAGTTGCGAAGGCTGAGCCTACAATGCCTTCCTTATCCCCTATTATAAGATCTATATGGGCGACTTCGTTGCCTTTTCCTATAAGCGCTTCACCGATCCTATACATTCGAATCCTCCAAGATTTGTTAATTTTATATATGATTTTTCTCATTTGTGATATTATTTTCTGCTTGTGGACTGGAGACTCATATAATTTTTCAGATTCAGGTACTAAACAGGGAAATATGCATAGTGAGATTATATTGATTTTTTAATATTTTGTAATTTAAAATATAAAAAGTAGTGTAATTGGGAATATGAGGTTGCATTTTTTAGGGAAAAATTTAAAGCATTTATTTGTTGTTTTCTGGTAGGGTGCCCATGAGGTAGTCTTCATATCCTTGGAGGTCTAATAATCCGTGCCCCGAAAAGTTGATTATTATTGTTTTTTCTTCGCCAGTTTTTTTACACTTTTTGGCCTCGTCAATTGCTACTTTTATCGCGTGGCATGTTTCTGGTGCTGGTATGACACCCTCTGCCTTTGCAAATGTCACACCACTTTCAAATACTGATTTTTGGCTAACAGCTCGCGCTTTTACTATGTTTTCCTTTACTAGTAGTGCAATTTGTGGTGCCATTCCGTGATATCTCAAGCCGCCGGCGTGTACTGATGGAGGTATGAAGTCATGTCCTAGTGTGTACATTTTAAGTAGTGGTGTCATTCCTGCTGTGTCACCGTAATCGTAACGGTACTCTCCTTTGGTGAGAGTTGGGCAGGCTACGGGCTCTGATGCTATGAATTCACAGTCGAGTTTTCCATCTATTTTATCTTTCACAAAAGGTAGTACCGTCCCACCAAAATTGCTTCCTCCACCCACACATCCAATTATAATGTCTGGTGTTTCTTCTGCGATTTCAAGTTGTTTTTTTAGTTCAAGTCCTATGACGGTCTGGTGTAAAAGTACATGGTTTAGTACACTTCCGAGCGAATAGTATGTTTTTTCATTTTGCAGCGCTTCTTCTATGGCCTCAGATATTGCTATTCCAAGGGATCCTGGGTGTTCTGGGTTTTCCTTCAATATTTTACGTCCGAATTCTGTATCTTTGCTTGGTGATGGTACGATTTCAGCCCCGTAGATTTGCATTATGGTTTTTCTATAGGGTTTTTGGTTATATGATACTCTTACCATGTATACTTTGCATTCTAGGCCCATTAGTGAACATGCGAGGGATAATGCACTCCCCCATTGTCCTGCACCTGTTTCTGTTGTAAGTCTTTCTGCACCGTCTTTTTTCGCATAATATGCTTGTGCTATTGCTGTGTTGAGTTTGTGGCTTCCTGTTGGTGAGTAATCTTCTCTTTTATAGTATATCTTGGCGGGTGTATCTAACATTTCTTCGAGGCCCTTAGCCCTGAATAGTGGTGTTGGCCTTCCTATTCTCTTGTAGATTTCTCTGATTTCTTTTGGGATTTTTATCCACCTTTCCATGGACATTTCTTGTTCTAGCACGCCACTTGAAAACATTTGGGGTAATTTACCTATGTTGTCTTTTTCTTCGGGGTTTTTTGGTTCTGGTAGTGGTGCTGGTAGGTCTGGGTTTATGTTATACCATTTTTTTGGTAATTCTTTTTCATCTAATATTATCTTGTTCATTTGATCACCTTTCATAAATTGGCATGATACCAAATTATCTATAGAGTACTATTTAAAGCTTTGCTGTACAAAAATATACGTTTACATTTTTTACACATAACACCCTAATAATCTCCCATGAAAATACTCGCAATCGATATAGGAGTAGGAACACAAGACATAATGTTATACAATTCAAAACATAATATAGAAAATTCAATCAAAATGGTACTACCATCCCCCACAAAAATCCTCGCCAACAAAATAAGAAAAACCAAACAAAACTTATTCCTAACAGGAAACACAATGGGTGGCGGGCCAATAACATTTGCAATCAAAGATCATCTCAAAGAAGGATACAAAATAACAATGACACCAGAAGCAGCAAGAACAATAAAAGATAACCTCCAAAAAGTAAAAAAGATGGGTATAAAGATATCAAAAGAAAACCCGAAAGACTGGAAAACAATCAAACTCACAGACATCAACATAAAAGCACTAAAAACAGCCCTATCAAATCTAAACATCAAACTAGAATTTGACCACCTCGCAATCGCAGTCCAAGATCACGGACACTCAGAAAAAATGGGAGACAGGGACTTCAGATTCCATAAAATAAAAGAAAAACTCAAAAAACCCACATCACCTGAAGAATTCGCATACCCAAATAAAATCCCCAAATACTTCACCAGGATGAACTCAATCAAAAAAAGTTTAAAAAAATACAATCCATTACTCATGGACTCAAAATTCGCAGCCATAACAGGCGCACTCCAAGACACCAAAATCATAGAACATGAAAAACTTGTAGTACTAGATGTTGGCAACGGCCACACATTAGCTGCGACCATCAAAAACGGTAAAATCATGGGGCTTATGGAACACCACACAAAAATGTTAAACCCTGATAAAATCGAAAAACTCATCAAAAAATTAGTAAACGGAACCCTCACACACTCCCAAGTCCATGGAGACGGTGGCCATGGAGCACATATAATCAATGCCATAGAAACATTTGAAAAAGTGGTGGTAACAGGACCACAACGCAGATTACTTGACAAGACGAATCTTCCAGTATATCATGCCACCCCTGCAGGAGACGTGATGATGACAGGACCGGTTGGACTCATAAAAAGTGTAATATATCATCGGGGAGAACATCCATGATACTTGACCCACATATCCATAGTATATATTCCGGTGATGCGAAGGGAACACCCAGACAGATAATCAAAAGAGCAAGGAGGATAGGCCTTGATGCGATAGCAATCGCAGACCATGACACTATGCAAGGTTCAAGGGTCGCTGAAAAAGAAGCTAAAAATTTCAAGGACATCATAGTAGTGCCTGCAATGGAGATAAGCACATCTAAAGGTCATATTTTAGCCCTTGGCATCCAAGATGAAATAAAAAAGGGTGTTACACCCCAAGAAGCTGTTGATAGTATACATGAACAAGGGGCTATTGTAATAATCCCTCACCCTTTTGTAAGATACAGAGAAGGCCTTTTTGTGAATGTCCAAGATTTAAAGTTTGATGCTATAGAAACTTTGAACTCCCGTTATATTTTCGGTTATTCAAATTGGAGAGCTAGAAGACTCGCAAAGGAAAAGAACCTTCCAATGATAGGTTCAAGTGACGCCCATTTTATAGCGGCCATCGGAACTTGCTTCACACAAATAGATTCCGAGCCAAATATAGATGATATACTTACCGCCATATTAAAAGGGAGAACCAAGCCCATGGGGAGTAGAACACCTTTACACCTCATATTAAAAGAAGTAATTAACAAAAAAATTAAAAGAATCTAAAAATGTTAGCCCACAAAGACATTCTAGATCCTATTATAAAATTTTTACAGGAAAATTTTTTCTACCTTCATCCAGGTTATACCCTATTTAACACTATAGTATTTGGTCTGGTTCTTGGCCTGGTGGTATTAATTATAATAAGGATGTTTAAGTGGATTAAAAAAGATCCTAGGGATCTTTTTTTACCAATCATCCCCTTTATATTTTTAGGATCTGGTGCAAGGGCCTTGGTTGATAATGGTGTTTATCCACTTACACTTTTTCTTGTCACGCCAGGAATTTATATTATAGTAGGTTTAACAGCGATAGTAACCCTGTTAGCATCTGTTAAACTCGAGGAGAAATTTGGATGGAATTATAAACATATAATATTCTTGACTGGCCTTATACTTTCAATCCCAAACATTATATACTTAAAACCATTTAATCTCACACCTTTCTTAAGTATATTGGCTATATGGTTGGCTTTCACAAGTATTTTCGCGATCTTGGGGTTGCGATGGGATCTTCTGAACGATAAGGACAATTTGGCTGTTTTATCAGTCCATTTATTTGATGCTTCCACAACCTTTGTCGCTGTTGATTTTTATGGTTACTGGGAACAACATGTACTGCCAACCTTCCTTACAAACATTACCAACACAGCCTTTGTAATGTTCCCATTAAAAATATTAGTAATATTAACTGTGCTATATCTTATTGAAGGTTTCGAAGATAAATACGTGAAAAACACTTTGAAAATTAGTATATTCATCTTGGGCCTCGCCCCTGGACTTAGAAATTTCCTAAGTCTTTGCATGGCAACATAATCTATCAATTATGGGAGAGGAAACTTTATAAACATAATAAGATAATAATAATCAATAATCTCCCCATATTATAATCCAGCTCCTTTTGAGGAATTGCCATGTCCATAGAGGAAGTGAAATACATAGATGAAGTGAAAAATGAAATGAAGCTCCCAGGAAAAGTTAGAATATTTGATACAACATTAAGAGATGGTGAACAAACACCTGGAGTAGCCCTTACAGTAGATGAAAAAATTAGTATAGCCAAGAAATTAGATCAGCTGGGAGTGAACATAATAGAAGCCGGTTTTCCAGCCGCTTCTCCAGGTGAAAAAAATGCTGTGAAAAATATCGCATCACTTTCATTAGACGCGAACATCTGTGGCTTGGCAAGAGTATTAAAAAAGGATCTTGACGAGGCACTAGCTTGTGATGTGGACTACATCCACACATTCATTGGCACATCACCCATCCATAGAAAATACAAACTCAAAATGGATAAAGAGGAAATCCTCCAAAAAGCAATATTTGCAGTTGAATACGCAAGAGATCATGGAGTTAAAGTAGAATTCTCAGCCGAAGATGCCACAAGAACAGAATTTGATTATCTGCTCAAAATTTACAAGGCTGTGGAAGACGCTGGAGCTCACATTATAAACGTCCCAGATACAGTAGGCGTCATGATACCACGCGCCATGGAACACCTTATAGGGAAACTAAATGAAAACCTTAAGGTACCATTAAGTGTCCACTGCCACAACGATTTCGGACTCGCAGTCGCAAATTCACTCGCAGCAGTAGAAGCAGGGGCAACCCAAGTACATGTCACCATTAACGGACTAGGAGAAAGGGCGGGCAACGCAGCCCTAGAAGAGGTTGTCATGGCCCTAATCGTACACTATGGAATCCCAGTGGATATAAAGACCAAAAAACTTGTTGACATTTCAGAATTCGTTTCAAAGATCACAGGAGTTAAAATGCCACCCAATAAGGCTATTACAGGTGAAAACGCATTTGCTCATGAAGCAGGGATCCACGTACATGGCGTGAAAGAAAAGGCCGAAACATACGAGCCTATAAAACCAGAAATGGTAGGACATAAAAGGAGAATAGTCCTGGGCAAACATACGGGTACAAAGGCTATAAAATCAAAACTAGAAGAACATGGCATAGAAATGAACGATGAACAGATCCAAATGCTTTACGAACAAGTGAAAGAACTCGGTGATAAGGGTAAACGGGTGACAGACGCAGACCTTAAGGCAATGGCCATCACGATCTTAGGACGCGCACCAGAGGAAATAGTCAAACTAGAAGGTATAGCAGTGATGACAGGAGAAAGCGTGATGCCAACAGCGACAGTAAAACTCAGAATCAAAGACAAGATCAAAACAGCGGCAAAAACGGGGGTAGGACCAGTTGACGCGGCCATAAATGCCATTCACAGCTTAGTGAGTGAAACTGCTGATATAGAATTGGAAGAATATAATATAGAGGCCATAACAGGGGGCACAAATGCACTCGCAGAAGTTTTTGTGGTGATGAGTGACAAAGAAGGCAATAAAGCAACAGGAAGGTCAACGAGAGAAGATATTGTAATGGCTAGTGTAGAAGCAGTCCTAGACGCCATAAACAAAATACTCACCCTAAAATGACAGGTGGACCTCCAGATGGAACCAATGTCCACATGCAAACTCTTTGGAGCTATAAGAGCTCTTATAGGCATAAAGAATACCATACCAGTCATACATGGTCCAAGAGGCTGTGCATATCACATAAGATATCTCCTAAGCGTGAGAAGCGGTTCAAAGATACGAATATGTTCCACCGAATTATCACAAGAAGATATAGTCTTCGGAGCAGAAAATAAATTGGAAGAAACAATTATAACAGTGGACAGAACATACAAGCCCGATTTAATCCCCATTTTGACATCTTGTTCAACAAGTATAATTGGAGAAGATATCCAAAAAGTTGCAAGAGAATTAAAAGATGAGATAAACGCGGATATCATAACTATAAGTTCAGGGGGTTTTGAATCAGATCAAAGTGGAGGATACGAAGAGGTACTAGAAACACTTATAAAAGATATCACAATACCCAACCAAACTAATGAAAAAACAGAAAAACCGTCAATAAACCTTATAGGCGTCTTCAGAGGGGGTCCTGACCTTTTAAAACTTAAGAAAACTCTTAAGAAGATAGGTATAAATATAAACTGTGTGCTTACAAGTGGAAGCAGCCTAGAAGATATAAAAAATATCCCTCTGGCCCACTTAAATTATTCCTTTTGTGACATTTCAGGCATCATGCCTTGCGAAATACTCAAAGAAGAATTTGAAATGCCATTCATCTATTATCCATTCCCCATGGGATTTTCAAATTCATTAAATTTTTTCAAAACACTCATAGACCATTTCAAATTAGATTATCCCCTCCAAAAAGAATATGATAAATTAAAACCCTCTATTGATTATTTCCACCAAAAACTCAATGGTTACAAGGCCGCTATAATCGCAGGACCCACAAGAGCCATAGCTTTAACCTCCTTTGTCAGAGAACTTGGAATGATACCCATATTAGTATCGATAGACTTGATCGGAAAATATACGCTAAAAGAACTTGAATGGGCTATCGGAGATGCAAAACCAAAGATACTCATCGAACCAGAGCTTAGAGAGATTGAAAAGTTTATAGAAAAGGAAAAACCCAACATAATTTTGGGAGGCTTAGGAGAATCATATTTTTCTTATAACTTTCAAATTCCAGTTTTAGATGTAATGCACGGAAAAGAATTAACATTGGGCTTCCAAGGGGCCCTCAACATTTCACAAAAAATACTTGATTTAATTAAAAAATAATAATTTTAATAGATCAACTTCTTTTGAACCTGTGAGGAACAATATTACAAGGACTATAAAGATAGACAAAAAAATATTTAAATACTTTCTGTACATAATCATTTTCGAAAACTTTAAAAACCTTTAATCATAATAACATAATGAATGTAATAGTTTCCGATATGTGGGGGAGAAGACAAACCCCGAATGGAAAAGCTTTCAAATGGGACTTGAAAGACGTGGGGGTATTTCACCTCCTTGAAAGCCAGCCAATGAAAATAGGAGGCTGGAAGGTTATCCGTACATGTTCTAGAAGCAGCGGATAACCAGAAAAAATGAGAGTCCATGGACCGAAATGAGTTTAAGACATTCTATTGGAGGTTAAGTGATGTCAGAGGAAAATGTTGTATACATTGGAAACAAACCCGTCATGAACTATGTGTTGGCCGTTGTAACCCAAATGAACGGCGGAGCTGATGAGGTGATATTAAAAGCCCGAGGCAGGGCTATAAGCCGGGCTGTTGATGTCGCCGAGATTGTGAAAAACCGTTTCATACCGGACATTGAAGTTGCCAACATTGATATTTCCACAGAGGAAATCATTGGTAACGAAGGAACAGCCACCAACGTTTCAGCAATTGAAATCCAGTTAAGAAAATAGAAAAATTTTGAAGTTTTTTAGGGAGTGTCGGGGATTATCCATACCATTTTACATTTTTTTTAATCCCCGACTTGTTCATAATTAGAGGATTTTATAGATTATCTGCTCAATATTTTCACACATATTATGATTCCAATTATGATTATGAACATCCCAAGAATATAATATGCGAATATTGGCGTTGGACCTTCCCTTTTTTCACTATCAAGAGAGTATAGGTATCCATTTTCTGATGCGAAATATATTGTCTTCCCATAAACTATTGGGGAGGACCTTATTGGTGAATTAAACAGATAATAGCCTGGTGAATATTTCCATTCTTCTTTTCCACTATATTTATTCAAAACATATAGTGTGCCATCATCCGAACCTAAAGTCACATAATCGTCAAAAAGGGCTGCTGTAGATTTTATAGAACCTCCAGCTTGGTATGACCACTTTAATCGCCCATCCCTAGTGTCAAGGCATGTGAAGTTTCCATTATCAGCTCCGATGAACAGGCTGTTATCCCTTTCATCTATGGTGGGAGATGAATAAACTTTATCGCCAATATTGTATTTCCACTCTATCGTCCCATCAGTAGCATTAAAAGCATAGATGTGGCCGTCATTTGACGCGACGTAAACCGTCCCATTATAGAAAGCTGGAGTCGAATAGATAGCGTCTCCTGTAGTGTAATTCCATATTTCTGTTCCGTTTTCTGTCCCAATTGCATATAATCTCCCATTTGTAGCTGCGACGTATAATGTATCATTTACAAGTAAAGGTGAGGATTTTATAGAATCGCCAAGGTAGAGATCCCATTTTTTTGAACCAGTTTCCATGTCTATAGCATAAATACGACAATCGTCCGATCCAATATAGACAGTGTCATTTGAAACCGCTGGAGAAGATTCTATAGAATTGCCTGTTTTAAATTTCCATTTCAGTTCGCCAGTTTCTGTATCTATAGCATAAAGATACCCGTCCTTCGAACCTACAAATAAAGTGTTATTTTTCACTGCTGGTGATGACACTATACTTGCCCCAGTTTTATAATCCCAGAGGATTATACCATCCTCAAGATCTATTGCATATATTTTACCATCTAAGGATCCGATATATGCTAGCTTATTAAATATTGCTAATGAAGCATTAACTGGTCCTATTTTTGCTGTCCATGGGTGAGGGGCGAAATCACTAGGTTCTTCTAAAAAACCTGTATGTTCGGGGTTACCATGGAACATAGGCCAATCAACAGCGGACACAGGACCAAGAACAACACATGTTATTAGGAATCCTATGATTATTTCCTTGTTTTTCATCATATCACCTCATATGTCTCTATTAAACCTTATAACACCCAATACGAAGAATATGAGAGTAAACGTGAGTAATATTATGATATCGGACCATATTTCAGTGATACCGGCTCCTTTTAGTATTACAGCCCTTAGGGCATTATTTGCGTAGGTTAATGGGAATACATATGCTAGTTTCTGAAAGAACCATGGCATGGTTTCTATTGGGTAGAAGACTCCTGATACAAACATCATTGGCATTTGAAATGGCATTATCATTTGCATGTAATCTTCTTGTGTTTCTGCCCTTGCAGATATCATTATACCGAAGCCCACAAAACATAGGGCAGTTAACACAAGTAAAAGGAGAGTTAAGAGCATGCTTCCTTTTATTGTTACACCGAAAAGTACCATGGCAACTATGAGCAATATTAGGGCTCTTCCTGTTTCCGTTATCAGTTTGGAGATGATTTTGCCACCAACTACTGTCGCTATGCTTGTTGGCGTCATGAAAAGTCTTGCAAGTTCTCCTGTCTCTCTTTCACCGGCGATTGAGCGTCCCATACCGCCCATACATGCGAACATTACTGTCATTGCTAGTATACCCGGGATTAGAAAATCCATATATTTCACATCACCGTATATCTTATCAACTTCAAAATTAATGGTGTTAATGATGCTCTGAAACATGTTAGAACTCTCATTCTGTATCATGGGGCTTGTCTGGCTTTCTATTTGCATTTTCTGGGCTACGATTTCTCCTGAAATTCTTGCAAATAATGTTTGTGTTGCTGGTACAATTGCTTGAGTTGCAAGTTGATCTGATGAATCAACATATAAAACGACTGTTGGAGCTTGTCTACTTTTTAAATCGTCATAATTGGGTGGTAGTATAATGGCGGCTTTAACTGTACCGGATTTCACCATCTCTTTTGCTTGATCCGGGTCTGATGTCACTTCTTTGACATCATATAAGCTCATATTTTTTATAGTTGAGACTGTTTGGTTGGTTACTGGGCCGTGGCTTTGTTCAACTATAACTATTGGGATATTTTCAAGGGATCCTCCCATCCCATAACCAAAGAAAACTATTGCGATTATTGGGAATAGTAGTATGGCTATTAAGCGTGGTTTGTGCCTCCATAATTCCAAGAGGTCTTTTTTGATCATCCACATGATCTTTTTTGTTTCCATTTTATTTCACCTTCTCGGATGTTACTTTTATGAAAACATCCTCTAAACTCGGATCTTTTGTTGAAATGGATTTTATAATCCCATCATTGTCTAGGATGGTTTTTATGACAGTATTAACGCCATTTTCTGACCTTTCATCTATCTTTATCGTTATACGATTGCGATGATGCTTTTTGATTGCTATGACTATTGGTAGTTTCTTTATTTCTTCAATAATTTTATCTGTAAGGTTAATTATGAATACGCTTATTTCTCTACCTTCTCTTTCAACAATTTCGCCCTCTTCACTTTCTTCTTTTATCTTTTTTAATATTTTGGCTACTTTTGATTCTTTTTCTTTGATCACAGCATCTTTGAGTGCTTGTGGAGTGTCAAAGGCTGCTAGTACTCCCTGGTTTATTATGCCTACGTGGTCACAGAGTAGTTCGACTTCGTACATGTCGTGTGAGCAGAGTATTATAGTGTGTCCTTCATTGTTTAATTCACCTATGAGATCCCATAGTACTCTTTTGGTTGTTGGGTCTAGGCCGATGGTTGGCTCGTCCAAGAATAAAATTTCTGGTTGGTGTATTAGGCTGGCTACGAGGGAAACTTTTTGTTGTTGTCCGCCTGATAGGTGTCTTACGAGTTTGTTTTCTGCGTATTTTATGTCGACCATTTCCATGAGTTCGTTGATTCTTTCTTCTTTCAATTCCGGTGGCATACCATAAAAATCAGCGCATAATTCTATGTTTTCTCTTACTGTAAGATCCTTGTACAAGCTTACGAGTTGTGGTACCATTCCTATTTTTTGTCTTACATCGTCTGGTTCTTTTATTATGTCATATCCTGCGACTTTGGCCGTGCCACTTGTGGGTGGTATGAGACATGTGAGCATTTTTATTGTGGTTGTTTTACCGGCTCCGTTAGGGCCTAGGAATCCAAATATTGTCTTGTTTTCTATTTTCATATTTAAGCTATCGACTGCGGTGAAGTCTCCATATTTTTTAGTTAAATTGAATGTTTCTATGGCATATTTCATTTTTTCACTCCTTTTTGCCTTTTTGAAGGTATTTCTTCCCAGAATTCCTCCCAGATCTTCATGATGTGATCTTTCATTATATGTTTGATCTTTTGGACTGTTTTTTCACCTTGAGGTGTTATCTTGTAATATTTAACCCTTTTTCCGCCTTTTGATTCCCATTCTCCTTCTATAAGTCCTCTTTCTTCGAGATCGTGGAGTATTGGATAGATTATACTTGGACCTGGCGGTTTTATCTTGTGTGTCATGCCTTTTATTGAATAAAATTTGTGGAGTTTTTTCATTATTTCGTATCCGTGGATTCTTTCTTTATTTATCATTAGTAGGATCATTGTCTTCCCGAATCCTCGCATGAAACTTTTTATTATGTGATTGTTGTAATCTTTCATAGTAAGCCACCCATTATATAAGTTTTGTGATATATCAAATTTTGATATATATAAATTTTTATCCACCACAAAAGAAAAATAAAAGGAGGGGGTCTAGCATGAAACTTGGCTTTTCTACACTGGCATTATTCATGAAAACAGTTGAGGAAATGCTGGAAATAGCATCAAAAGATGGTTTCCAACTCATCGAAGTACTCTGCGAAGGTCCGTATTGGCCAAGAAGATTACTGGAAGATAGATTATTCATAGAATCTTTAGAATCCTATGATGTTGAATTATTCCTACATGCACCTACAATTGACCTTAACCCTGCCAGCATAAACCAAGGCATCAGAGAGGAAACCAAAAAACAGACAATTGAAACGATAGAATTAGCCTATAATATTGGTGCAACCACCATAACAACACACCCAGGACTCATACATAGAAAAGAAGAGAGAATAAGAAACATGGCACTTGAATTTGCGAAAGAAACACTCAGGGATTGTTCCATTTATGCAGAAGATCTTGGAGTTAAGCTTTCCATCGAAAACATGCCAGGCCGCTATTCCTACCTTTGCAACAATCCCCGTGAACATGAAGAATTCATCAAAGCTTGTGAGTGCTCTGCCACAGTGGACATAGGACATGCCAATACAACCGGTGACCTTGAAAATTTCTTCAAAATTGAAGATATAGCATATTATCATATAAACGATAATAATGGTAAAAAAGATGAACATTTACCAGTTGGTGAAGGCAGCCTTAATTTAAAACTACTCAAACATGTCAAAAAAGGTATAATAGAAGTTAACGATTATAAAAATGTCCTAAAAAGCAAATCAAGGATCAAAAAATTAATAAAAAGATTATAGGACTATGATTCTAAAATTTTATGTCTAAGATCTCCTTTATATTATATATGATGATATCAGCAACTTTTAAAAGCTTATCATGAACCTTATTATCCTGTTGTAAAGTTAGAACACCAATATCTGCCTCTTTAAGTGCTAGGATGTCATTAAGACCATCACCAACCATCATAACCTTGTTATATTCTTTTTTGAGCTTTTTTATGACAAGAGCTTTCCCTTTTGCATCTACTGTAGCAAAAACATTTGAAGTTGGTATATTAATCGTGTTCGCGAGCTTCTCTAAAGCCCCTTTCCTGTCACCAGAGGCAACATAAATATCTATACCCCTCTTTTTAAGCTCTGATACGACATCTAAAACTTCTGGGAATAATTTACCACCAGCTGTTATGGTGAACTCAACTATTCCTTTTTCTATATTGAGTATGAACCCTGAACCACTACATATCTCAATATCATATCCCCTCTCTAAAACAGCCCTTATGGTATCCTGTATATCTTTGACTTTACTATTATCATCCTTTAGTATATTTAAGATTTCATCCTTGGTTATATCAATATTGGAGTAACTTATACCCAAATCTATATTATTTCGTATTATGAAATTATATATGGTCTGGTTCGGCCTAGCGTTAATTATACAAGATGCAGGATCTGTCTGGAGAACTACAAGGGCCCTGTTTTTTTTATACTCGACCAGATCTAGTGAACTGATAAAATCACAGATCTTACCTGTTTTAATTTTTTTGATCGCCCTATACCTTTCAGTAAGAGTTCCTGAATTATCAAATACAATAGCTTTCTTCATCAAAAAAATTATTTCTCGTTTATCAAAAAAATATTATGCTACTAGACTATTAAAAAATGTGAAAATAAAATATGATCCAACTATAATGAGGAAAACGCCACAAGCTAATATTATAAACTTGTAACTACTTTTTAATATTAGTTTACCCCTAGCAGAAAAGAATGAGACAATACCATACCATGCAAAATCTGAAGACCAATGCCCGATGAGAAAAGCTGCCAATCCTGTCAATTTCGCCAATTCCATGCCCTTAAACATCAATGCAGCGCCTACAGTACCCCACCATATAAAAAAGTACGGATTTGAAACACTAGTCATAAAACCTTTAGACACCAAGCCAAAATCCTTAAAATCTCCAGATTCCATTATAGGAGTTGTATCCCGCATCATATTCAAACCCAAGAATATCATAACAGCCCCACCTATCAAACCCACCCAGGCAGATGCCAAAGAAGAAGTTATCAACCAACTCAACCCCCCCAGTATGAGTAGAATAAGCAAAACTTCTCCTATAACATGGCCTAATACTAACAATGGGCCCGCCTTAGATCCTTTTTTAAGTGAATCTGAAATCGTCACTGTTAAAAGAGGACCTGGGGCCATGGCACCTGAAAGTCCGATCATAAAGGAGGTTCCGGCGAAAAGTAGAATCTCTAGCATCTAATCACACTAGGCACACTCATTAAGTATTTTCATGATCTGGGTTAAATGGTAATCTATCCTTTCCATATCCTCCTTTTTAAGCGCCCTTGTCCTGCTGAGAATCTTCATCCTCTCATAAACATGATCCATCCGAATTAAAAGACTACTAATATAAGATTCCATTAAAAACATCCCCTTCAAACATATCATCTCTTATTATATTCTGATATATTATTATCTTTTTCGGCGAACATCTCACCCTATAATGGATAAAAGGAATATTTCCTTTAGGAACTTTCACAACATAAAAAATGGTTCAAAGTTGAATTAAAAAAATAATCCAAATGCTGTTGGGCTCTGTAAAAAATACTGGAATTAAAAGCTAAGTTAAAGTAAAACCCATCAATGCTGGGAATCCACCCTCTAATAACAAATAGTTCATTTCATGAAGTTTATTTTAACTCCTATTTTCTTCTTTAAGGCCCTTTCATATATCAATGCTGCTGTTGCCATATCTTGTACCGATAAGCCCGTTGAATCAAATATGGTTATCTCATCGTCTTTGATCCTCCCTGGAATTTCACCTATTATAAGCTGGCCTAAAGTACCTGCTATATCATCCTTTGATAATAGGCCTTCCTTGAGGGGTACATTTATTTCGCCACTATGAGAAGCTTGTTCCCACGAATCTACGAAAACTCGCCCCCTTATGAGTATCTTAGGATCTAATTCTTGTTTACCGGGGGCGTCGGCCCCGATTGCACATATATGAACACCTGGAGGTGTCCAATCCGATTTTATAATGGGTTTGGTTGAAGGGGTTGCCGTGACTATAATATCCTTGCCTTTAACAGCTTCCTTGGCAGTGCTTGCGGGTATAACATCTATACCATATTTTTTAGATGTTTTCTTTGCGAATTCTTCCCTGGTTGATGGTGTGCGACAGTATACGCTAACCTCCTCAATATCTAATACGCTTTTAATGGCCATAAGCTGGGTGTATGCTTGTCTACCAGCCCCTATTATGCCAAGTTTTTTCGAGTCTGGTCTCGCAAGATATTTTGCTGATATTCCCCCAGCGGCTCCGGTTCTCATATCCGTAACCCAAGTACCGTCCATTATCGTAAGTGGAAAACCATCCTCCGGGTCAACTAGTTCTATGATGGCCATTACCGTAGGTAGGGAATATTTCTTGGGATTTTTTGGATGGGAATTAACACATTTCACCCCAGCCACTCCTGGACCTTCTAGGTAGGATGGCATGATCCTAAGATCGCCCTCAGTGAAAAATAGATAACTTTTAGGGGGCATTTGAACCCTACCAAGGGCATACTCCTTGAATGCTTCTTCGACAACTACTAGGACGTCATCCATGTCTACAAGATCTTCGATGTCACTTTTTTTTAATAGTAGAGTTTTTTTCATCTGCTCACCATAACCAGCATATGTGGATAAAATCTTATATGTGTATAATTTATCACTTTAATAAAGGGTGTTATCAATGGATATCGCTAGTAAAGTTGAGGCAATCAAAGAACATGAACTAACAGCAGAAGAAAATGTTAAAAATTTCTTAGAGATCATAAATGAAAAGAACTCCAAGATAAACGCTTTCATAGAAATAAACAAGGAGTATGCTATTAAAAAGGCTACTGAAATCGATTCAAAGATATCAAAAGGTGAAAAGCTCGGTAGATTAGCCGGTTTAGTGATCGGTGTGAAAAGTAACATTAATGTTAAAGATTTCATGATCTCGGCAGCTTCTAAGACCCTTGAAAATTACCGTGGAAGTTATGATGCCACAGTCATAGAAAGGATAAAAAGAGAAGATGGTATAATTATTGGGATGACCAACATGGACGAATTTGCAGCTGGCAGCTCCACTGAAACATCCTATTTTGGCGTGACAGACAATCCAGCAGCAGAGGGCAGAATACCCGGAGGCTCAAGTGGAGGTAGCGCAGCTGCAATAGCAGCTCAAATGTGTGACTTAACCCTCGGATCAGACACTGGAGGATCCATAAGAAACCCAGCATCACACTGTGGCGTTTACGGATTCAAACCAACTTACGGTCTTGTATCCCGACAAGGCCTCCTGGACCTTGCCATGAGCTTCGACCAAATAGGACCACTATCAAATGACCTATATGGCATAGGACTATTACTTGATGTTATAAGTGGCTACGATCCCAAGGATCCTACAACAATAAAATCTGAAGGAACATCCTTCATTGGATTATTCGATGAAGAGAGATCAGATTTAACATTTGGGGTTGTGAAAGAATTCCATGAAGTTACAGACGATCCAATAGTTGATATAATAGAGGATACCATCAACTTGCTTAGAGAAGAAGGCTATAATGTGGTTGAACTCCCCTTTAAATATATTGACCTTTGCCTGCCAACCTACTATCTTATAAATTATGTGGAGTTTTTTTCTGCAACTAGAAAATATGATGGGAGGAAATACGGTTATAAAATTGAGGATGTCTGCGGTGAAGAAGTTCTAAGAAGAATACAAATTGGATCATATATAAGCCAGAAAGAATTCTCTGGTAAATATTATAGGCGAGCCCTCCAAGCACGCTCACTCATAAGAAGAGAAATAGAAAAAGTTCTCAAAAACGTTGATGTCATATTAGGACCCACAGTCCCTAAATTACCGCACAAGATTGGAACATCTCTCACACCAATGGAAATGTACTCTTATGACATTTTAACAGTTATAGCGAACTTGGCAGGTATACCGGCTGCTAGCATGAAAATAGGTAAAGTTAAAGGGATCCCTGTAGGTTTACAGTTACAAGCCAAACCATTAGAAGATTGGAAAATCATGAAAGCCATGATAGAGATAGAATCAATACTTAAAGGACGAAGATGATGAGGATAGGATTAGCATATTTGAAAGGTTCAGTACCAGCTTTTGAAGATTTCGGCAACTTACCCACAGATATCGTCAAAGAAAATGGCCTAGTCAAAGGCGAACCAGCCCACAAAGTACTAGATGGTCTGATAATTCCTGGAGGCAGCATAATAGAATCTGGTTCGATAAGTTCGGATTTTGCCCGTGAAGTCAAAGAAATCGCAAAAGACGGTTTCATCATAGGTATATGCTCAGGATTCCAAGTACTTGGTGAAGAAACTAATATAGGTCGAAGATCTCCCTATCCAATTAAGAGGGAGGGTTTGGGCCTTCTAAATGTTAATTTTGAGCCCATGATAAATAATGATAGGGTTGAAGCTTCCGTTGTTGGTGAA
The DNA here is from genome assembly GCA_030055615.1 of Methanothermobacter sp. Taxonomy (NCBI): domain Archaea; kingdom Methanobacteriati; phylum Methanobacteriota; class Methanobacteria; order Methanobacteriales; family Methanobacteriaceae; genus Methanothermobacter; species Methanothermobacter sp. The sequence goes on from JASFYN010000001.1 coordinate 86,747, forward strand.
TCATTCATGACAAAGGGTCTTGTTGGAACCACCATAATAGGATTCCATTGCCACACCTATGGGGCGATAAAAGGAGATGCAAAGCCTATATTCTACTCAAAGATAAAAAGGAGCGATTATAAGGATAATCCCCAAGAGATCTTATCAGGAGTTTGTAACGATGAAGGGAATATACTAGGCACTTTAATCCATGGTTGCCTTGATTATAATCCAAGACTAGTTGAAAACATCTTAGAATTTTTAGGTGCAAATGAGGCGGACAAAGAAAAGATACTAAAACTTAACAGCCTCCTCATCAAAAAGATAAAATCCGAATTGGCCATTGACACGAATATCAAAATCCCAGAGAACAGAAAAGGGCCTGATCGTCCATTGATGGTAATGATAGCAGGTACAGGGTCTGGTTCAGGTAAAACATTTATAACCACGGGTATTGCAGGGGCGCTCCGCAAGAGAGGATTCAAAGTAGGGGTATTAAAGGTTGGACCTGATGTAAGGGATATAGTACCAGCACTTTACCTTATAAAAGAGAAAATGGAAGAATACTCTTCTATAAGAATAGCCGACCTTGGTTGGATGCCACTTGAAAATGTTCTAAAGAGATTAAAAGATTCAAATTATGACATTGTTATCATAGAGGGTGTTATGAGTAGCATAACAGGGATGCTAAATGAAAAGACTCCATACTCATCTGCTGAAATAGCATTCGCCGCTGACATACCAGTAATATTAGTTTCAAATTGTAGTAAAGGTGGTATAGAATCAGCAGCGCTTGAGACAGTGGCCCATGGAAAGCTAATGAAAAAATTAGGAATTGAAATAGGAGGGGTTATCCTTAACAGAGTCTATGATGATAAGATATTCATGAAGGCCGCGGATTTCATAAAACACGCGTTAGACTGTGATTTCATTTATAAGCTCCCAAAAGTCGATATTAGTGAGAGGGGTGGAACCCCAGAAATAGAAATCAAACTCGAAGATTTTTGTATTACAGCCTTAAAAACAATCGAAGAAAATATTAACATTTCAGAGATATGCTCAGTAGCTTGTAAACCTTCATTTAGAGGGTATATTCCAATAAAAGTTCTGGAGGAGAAATTTAAACACAGTTTATAGTTCTTCTTTTGAAGCTTTCATCTCTTTATATGCTTTGATGAGTTGTGAACCATCCAGGAAGACGAGATCATGTTCTTTGGCATATATTTGAGCATCCCTAGTACTTAATGAATTACCACTTTTGTCATCCATCATTTCACAGCAGACAGCAACCTCTGTTAGGCCAGCCATCTCCATTAGAGCTATGCTCATTTCTGTATGCCCTTTTCTGTTGAGAACATGGCCTGGGGCGGCTCTTAACAATGTCACATGACCGGGTGATCTGAAAAATTCTCCAAATCTTTCATGTTGACCATCTTTACATAATAGTGCGAGTTCCCTTATTGTCAAGGCCCTGTCATTATCTGTTATCCCTGTAAATGTTTTTCTGTGATTTATTGTAATGGAAAATGCTGATTTTTCATCATAGGGTATGTCATGCGGTGATAATCTTTTAAGCACTTTATATTTTTTGCCTGCAACCTGCATTATATCAGTCATGAATGGTATTCCAAGTTTTTCCGCGTTTTCTGCTGATACGGGAGCGCATATTAGGCCTCCTGCATCGTTTCTGAGTATTTTTATATGTTCGGGTGTTACGAGTTCCGCGGCTAATATCATGTCTGTTTCTCTTTCCCTGTTTGCAGCGTCAAAGACTAGTACTATTTCACCTTTCTTTAGTGACCTTAGTGCTTCTTCGATCATTGTAATCACGATTTTATTTTTTCACAATTGTCTAGGTATAGGGTGACGGTATCTCCATCTTCTAATTTAAGTGTTTGGCGAATATAAACTGGTGCTATGAATTCAAGTATACGCTGTGGGTGGTGTGTTTTAACCGGGAACACAAGGGCTCCTTTGATTTTATCATTAAGGGTGGCCTTTACATATAGTACGTCTCCAAATTCGCCTTTTCCTTCTATTTTCTTTGCACCTATTAGACATTCTCTTATAAAAGGGACATACTTTTCTTGGATTATTATATTGAGGGTTCCTGGATATGGTTCAAATCCTAGTTTTTCCTTGAATTGAAGATTGTATAATCTTTTTGACATGTAGTAGGCTCCTTCTCCGGATCCTGATGTTATGATCCCATTAATTTTCATTTTAGTTCCTCTTTGGCCTTTTGTGTGCAGAATATGTGGGCTTGTCTGAGTGGTTCTGGCATCTTATATATACTTGTATTTTTAACTACTTTCACAGCAGTTTTTAAACTTATTTTATGTCCCACACTTACAACCATACCATTGACTATTTTACCTTCAACTTTACCATTTATCTTTAAAAGCGAATTATCCCTTTCAGCTTCTTTTATAGGCTTTTTAGTGATGCCGATGGTGGGTTTTCCTAATAGAACTCCAACATGACTCGCCAATCCAAAACCTCTTGGATGTAATGTGCCATTACCGTTGACCATGAGAACATCAAATGGATGTTCTAGTCCTTTAACAACATCTAAAATGGCGTCAGCTTCTCTGAAGCCTAAAAACCCACTTAAATAGGGTATAGGTAATTCTACTTTTTTGTATTTTCTTTCAACAATTTTTAGGTTAAGGTCCATTATTACGGCCGCTGCTATACCTTTATTATTCACTGTGAAGGAAACATCTGCACCACATATACTTTTAAAGTGTGAAATAACATCCTCCTTGATAACCTTCTTTGACCATTCACATTGTAGATGTGCCATCGTATCTATGAGACGATTCCAGTACATTATTTTATCCTAGCTTTTATTGTTGAAAATGTCGGTCCTCTGAGGTCTATTACCTTATTTTTACTTGTAATATATCTCATACCAACCTTGTCTAATTTCAAGTTAAGGTCGGAAAGTGAACGTGCAATAGTACTTCTAATCTTAACAGCATTTGAACCTGTTACCACCATCTCTTCAATCTTATATGCGGCTTCTGCGGCAAGGGCATCTATATAGGTTATACCTGTATCTATACCCTTCTTCCTGGCCTCTTTTATAAGTTTTGTGTCAAGTTTCTCATCTTCTGGAACCCCTAGTATGTTTCCATCATAAATAAATATCCTATTATTGGCAGCAGGGCCCAAAAGACGGGTGTTTTCTTCCACTTCAACAGCCTCTACATTAACATTTCTCCCTAAAAATTTGCCATCATATACTGTGAAACTACAAGGTGAAGGTTCATTTCCGTGTTTTCTCCATACATCTATTATTTTCTCCATGAGTTTTCGACCATCTTCGGTCACAGGATACAAGTTTATCCTGAGCATGCTTGCAAGTTCTCTATCAGAAAGCTCCCATTCTTTGTATATTTGGGGATAAACCATCTGTCGTATATCATCTTCTCCTGATAATATCATTGCGAGCCTTTCAACTCCAAGACCAAGGTTCATCACATCCTTGTCTATACCGTATTTAGAAAGTGCTATTGGGGAATATAAGCCAAAAGTTGCGATTTCAACCCATTCTCTAAGCTTTGGATGGTAACCATAAACTTCTGTCTGAGTCCCTGGAACATAATATTTCGACTTTTTCTCATCAGGGAGGAATTTAAACTTAGAGAATCCGAAATATTCCAAAAGACTCTCTGAAACAGCTTTACCAACATCTAATGTCACTTCTTCATCGACTATTACACAAGAGGCTGAATAGTATGTCATAAGATGGCTTGAATCCTCTCTCTGCTCTCTCCTAAAACATCGGTCTATTGAGAACAATTTTAATGGGAGCCTACACTTATCATGTAAATATTCCAGTGTTATAAACCAGCCAGATGTCATATGTGAACGTAGTGTATTCTTTGTGGGGAGGGGTTTTAGATCCCTTATCTCTGGGAAAACCCTTTCAAGGACCCTTAGACCGGTATCATCACTCACGTCAAGTGCTGATGACACCTCCATTACTAGATCATCCCCTGCGAGAACTCCCTTTTTATATGATCTGAAAACCTCCTTTAGATTGTCTATTTTCCTATCATCAATTTTAACATCCAATTTTTTGATTTCATTTATCTTTTCAAGGCCCAAGCCTATATCCGGGCGGGGTAATCCTGCAAGATAAAAACATCTGTCAAGTATTGCCGGAGCCTCAGGTCCAAATTGTTTGTAGATATGTTCTTCATCAATGAATATTGGGTTAACAACTTCATCAAATCCTAGTTTAAGATAAGCATCCCTTAATCTCCATATTGTGTCATAAAGGATGTGGGATCTTCCCATTTTAAACCTTAAACGGGGATATTCCATGTCATGGTGGGGTTTCTTGAGTAATTTGCCTGTTTCAACCCATGCCTTTTCAAAATCTTTCCTAGCTAATTTTATTATATCCTTTCTTTTCAAATCTAACCCCCATTATCCCTTTTCCTAACATTTTTTTCATCTGTCTATAACACTTATAATATGTAACTGGATAAATTATAGATTATGGAAAGCGAAGTGTATCAATGTGATGTTCTCATAATAGGCTCTGGAGGTGCTGGCAGCCGAGCAGCCATAGAAGTATCAGAGCATGACCTCGAAGCCCTGATAGTATCAAAGGGCTTATCATTCAAATCAGGATGCACTGGGATGGCCGAAGGTGGTTATAATGCAGCCTTCGGTTTCGTGGACGCTGAGGATGACCCTGAAATCCACTACCAAGATACTATGAAAGGAGGCGGGTTCATAAATGATCCTGAACTTGTAAGGATCCTAGTTAATGAGGCGCCTGATCGTCTTATAGATCTTGAAAATTACGGGGCTCTATTTGACAGGCAAGAATCAGGAATACTTGATCAGCGACCATTCGGGGGTCAAACATATCGTAGAACATGTTATCAAGGTGACAGGACAGGACACGAGATTATAACAGCATTGAAAGAAGAGATAACAAGGAGAGGCATAGAAACCCTAGATGAGGTTATGATAACATCCCTAATAGTTGATGAGGATGGAAGGAGCGTACAAGGGGCTATGGGCATTTCATTAAAGGATTCAAGGCCCATATGCTTTAACGCGAAATCCACTATACTTGCAAGTGGAGGGGCTGGACACATTTATCCCGTCACCTCAAACACGCTACAGAAGGGTGGTGATGGTTTCAGCATAGCATGGAATGCTGGTGCAGAGCTCATCGACATGGAACAAGTCCAATTCCACCCCACAGGGATGGTGTGGCCAGAATCTCGCAGGGGCGTCCTTGTGACAGAAGCTGTGAGGGGCGAAGGCGGCATACTCCTAAACAAAGATGGCGAGCGTTTCATGGAAAAATATGACCCTAGATTGGAGCTTGCAACAAGGGATGTTGTCTCGAGGGCTATCTACAATGAAATCATGGAAGGACGTGGGACAGAGAATGGTGGCGTTTACTTAGATGTAACTCACTTACCAGATAATGTAATAGAGGAGAAATTAGAGACAATGTTCTTGCAATTTTTGGATGTGGGTGTTGACATCCGAGAAGAGCCAATGGAGGTAGCTCCAACAGCCCACCATTTCATGGGTGGTGTTAGAATAGACCCATGGTGTCGTACAAACCTTAAAAACTTCTTTGCAGCTGGGGAAGTGGCTGGTGGAGTCCATGGGGCTAACAGGCTGGGTGGGAATGCTCTAGCTGACACTCAAGTTTTCGGTAGACGAGCAGGTATTTCAGCCGCAAAGAACGCCCTTAAAAATGATTTCAAACTTAACAGAAAGTATGTGGAAGCTGAAGAATATAGAATAAAGAACAAGGTTAGGGAAGGCGATCTAAGACCAGCTGAGATTAAAAGAAGATTACATGATACTATGTGGGAAAATGTGGCCATTATAAGAGATGGAAAATCCCTCAGATCAGCCCTTTCCACTATAAGATCACTCCAGGGAGAACTCGACAGATTAGATGTCCCAGAGAGCAGCAGATTCAACAAGTACCTCCAGGAGGCCTTGGAAGTCGAGAACATGCTTAAAACAGCGGCACTCGTAACAAGATCGGCAATCATCCGTGAAGAAAGTAGAGGATCCCACTTTAGAAAAGATTACCCGGAGACGAGGGATGAATGGAAAAAGAGCATCGTCTTAAGTAAAAACAGGAAGCCATACTTTATTAAAAGATGAGATTATGCCTTAGAGATTAACTCTTCGGCTGCATTCTCTGCAAGTTCAATAACATATCTTTCATCCAATGATTTTAATTTACCATTTTCCATTAGAATTTCACCATCGCAAATTACAGTTTCAACATCACAGCCAGAAGCGGCATAGACAAGATGGGATGTGGGATTCCTCCAAGGGGTTAAACTACTTCTCCTAGTATTTATAAGGACAAGATCGGCCTTCTTATCCACTTCTATAGTCCCGATCTCATCAGCCATTCCCAATGCGGCAGCCCCATTTATCGTAGCCATTTTAAATACAGTCCCAGCATTCAAGGCTGTTGGATTCATTTTATCTATCTTTTGCAATAATGCTGCTATCTTCATTTCCTCAAGCATGTCCAAATTATTATTTGAAGCGGCCCCATCAGTCCCAAGGGAGACACATACTCCCATATTTATAAGTTCTTCAACAGGCGAAACCCCAGATGCCAACTTCATGTTACTAGCAGGATTATGTGACAATTTAACACCTCTTGACTTTAGGATATGGATTTCAGATGATGAAAGCCACACAGCATGTGCGGCGATAACATCTTCACCAAGAAAACCAATCTCATCAAGATAAATGAACGGCCTCTCACCATACTTTTCTTTCACCTGTCTGACTTCATCTTTTGTTTCGGCCACATGAATATGTATAAGGAGCCCATGTTTATCTGCAAGGCTTCTCACTTCATCTAAAAGTTGTCTGGAACAAGTATATGGACTGTGAGGCCCCAAGGCAACTTTTATCCGCCCATCAGCCATCTCGTGGCATTTTCTGATTATCCTTTTCGATTCTTTTATCTCAGCCTTCCTCTTTTTTTCATCATTAAAATCTATCATTCCATGGCTTATCACAGCACGCAGACCGGTTTCCTCCACAGCTTCTGCCACATGATCCATATAGAAATACATGTCATTGAATGTTGTTGTTCCTGACTTTATCATCTCCACGCAACCCAGAAGAGCCCCAGCATAGCAATATTCGCCATTAAGATGCGCTTCGAGGGGCCAAATATAATCATTAAGCCATGTTTCGAGTTTAAGATCATCAGCAACTCCCCTGAAGAGTGTCATTGAAAGATGAGTATGTGTATTCACAAACCCGGGGATTAAAAGTTTCCCCTGCGCATTGATCACCTTATCAGCGCCTCCTGGGCTGATACTAGGGGATACCTCTTTTATCTTATCATTTTCTATCAATACCGAACCCTTCTTTGGGCCATGGGCATCTAAAATCTGAGCATCTCTTATTAGAATATTTTTTGTCTCCATCAGAATCCCCCTCTCGTATAATTAAAATTTAAGTAGAAGCTATATAATCTTATCCCCCCACATTATGATTAAAGGGTGATTATATTGAAGATTAAAATGGCGATCCCATCAAAGGGTAGGATAAGCGAACCTACCATAAGATTATTGGAGAAAGCAGGTATTGGATTAAAGGATACTTTGAAAAGAAGATTATTCTCACAAACAGAACATCCAAACATTGAGGTCATGTTCACTAGGGCCACTGATATACCAGAGTTTGTTGCTGATGGCGCGGCAGATCTTGGAATAACAGGCCTAGATCTTATAATGGAAAGGGGAAGCAATGTTAAAATCCTAGAGGATCTCAAATTTGGAAGGGCGAAACTTGTATTAGCAGCCCCAGAGGATTCAAATATAAAAAAACCCGAAGATATCGAGGATGGATCTATAATAGCGACAGAATTTCCCAAACTCACAAGCCAATACCTAAAAGAGAAGGGTATAAATGCTGAAATAGTTGAACTCAGCGGCTCAACAGAAATAGCACCATTCATTGGAGTTGCAGATCTTATAGTGGACTTGACAAGTACTGGTACAACCTTAAAAATGAACCATCTTCGTGTCGTGGACACAATACTCGAAAGTTCGGTGAAACTCATAGCAAACCATAAAAGCTACCATAAAAAGAAAAAACTTATCGAAGAAGTTAGAACAGGCATCAGAGGAGTCCTAGATGCGCAAGGCAAAAAACTTGTCATGTTAAATGTCGACCAAGACCAACTAGAAGCTGTTAAAAAGGTTATGCCTGGGATGACAGGCCCTACGGTATCCAAGGTTTTATCAGATAATGGTATAGTAGCAGTGCATGCGGTGGTAGATGAAAAAGACGTGTTTAAAGTTGTTAATGAGCTCAAACGTGTTGGTGCAAAGGACATCCTTGTAGTCCCCATCGAAAGAATAATACAATAGAGGTTGATAAATTGAGATTCCTCAGATTCCAATACAACAATAAAGCAAGGTACGGTTTTATAGAAGATAATAGGATCATAGAAGTGTCAGCAGAGGACTATTTGACCAATAATCACAAAGGATTAAGAAAATGCCCGGTTAATGTGAAGATTCTCCCTCCAGTGAATCCTTCGAAGATAATATGTGTGGGCCTCAATTATAAGGACCATGCGGACGAATTGGGAATGGAAATTCCTGAAGAGCCTATAATATTTTTGAAACCCCCAAGCAGTATTATAGGAGATGGCGAGTCTATAATTTATCCGGTTATGTCTTGTGAAGTTGACTATGAGGTAGAATTGGCGGTAGTAATATCCAAAGAAGCCAAGAATGTGGACAGAGAAGATGCCAAGGATTTTATAGCGGGTTACACCATATTAAATGATGTTACGGCTAGAGACCTTCAAAGAAAGGATGGACAGTGGACGCGCGCCAAAAGCTTCGACACATTCTGTCCAATTGGGCCATGGATAGAAACAGATATCAACCCACATGAACTCGAAATATCCCTACATTTAAACGGAGAACTCCGACAATACTCAAACACTCGAAATATGATCTTCAACGTATACGAGCTCGTGGAATTCATATCAAATATAATGACCCTAAAAAAAGGGGATATCATCGCAACAGGAACACCCCCGGGTGTAGGTTCCATGAAACCAGGTGATGAAATCGAAGCATCCATAGAGGGTATAGGAACACTTAAAAATAAGGTGATCTACTCTAAGTAGATCGCAGGCTTATAAGGGATGGCATTTTTAGCCTTCCCCTCTGGATCATACTCAGCATCTTCGTGGATTATTATCTTTGCATTAACTTCTTCCTCCATGTAATCTTTGGCATCAGATAATATTTTATACTCATCAACACGTCCAGGATACTCTCCCCTTACAATATCCTTAAGGACCCTCTTTATAAAATCTGCCAGTTCCTTCTTGTCGTCATGTATTCCCTCAGAGATGGCTCGTCCCATCAAAGCTCCCATATCAGGTTTGCCAATCTCATAGGCCATCTCTAGTACTCTCCATTTCCATTCCGGGGCAACATATACATGCACTTTCTTAGGTGTTATATCTAGGATCCTTTTGATCTCCATTATATCCTTAACGGTCTCTTGGACTATCTCTTCAGCTTTTTGGATCTCTGGACTTATAAATTCTTCATGGGCTTTTGGCCAGGGAGCTTCTGACACGAAACCATCACCGCCATATCTTTCCCACATTTCCTCTGCAGTATGTGGAATGAAAGGTGACATTAAACGAATCCATACGCTTAGAAGGTATCTGAGAATATCTCTAGCCTCTTTGTCCACGCGGTCTCTTATACGTTTCATATAATGATCAACATCTTTCCTCAACAAGAAAAACGCTTCCTGAAGGGCTCTTCTCGTCTGAAATCCCTCAAGAGCCTTCGTAGCCTCCCTTACCCTGAGGTTTATCCTGCCCATCATCCATTTACCAATAAAAGATGTCGGCTCGGGGATTTCTGAAATAGATAATCTCTTTGATCCTATCATATCGAAAATTTCCTCTCCGAATTCTCTGAACCATTCAAGGCGCCTTTTAGTGCCTATAACCTCTTTTTCCCTCCAGTCAAAATCTTGCCATGGTTCTGCAGATGACATTAGAAACAGTCTTACAACATCAGCTCCATGGGCTTCTATAGCGTCTGATAATAGTACAACGTTCCCCTTTGATGATGACATTTTCTTTCCTTCAAGCAAGCCCATGCCAAATACTACTATACCCTTAGGCCACTTAGATGGCGGGAATATGGCGGAATGATGGAACAGATGGAATGTGAGATGGTTGCCTATGAGATCTTTTGCTGATAATCGCCAATCTAAAGGATACCAGTAATTGAATTCCTTTGAAATCTTGTCAGCTGTCTTTTCATCTATTTTAAGTTTGTTATCCTGGTCTAAGAAAACTTTGTCGAAGAATTTATCATCTAAGGCATTAACTGGTAATCTTCTCAAATGCGGTGCTATGGTATAGTATGACATGTAAATTGTTGAGTCACTTAAAGGTTCTATTATCCAGTCAGGATCCCATGGTAAGGGCGTTCCAAGGCCTATTCTCCTTGCGCAGGCCCAGTCATCTAGCCATTCAATGTAATATTCGAAGTTTGCTTTCACTTCCTCCGGTACTATTCTAAGGGAGTTGAGGCATTCTAAGGTCCGATTTTTCCATTCTTTGTCTGAGTATTTTATGAACCATTGGTTTTCCATTATCTTAACGATGCAACGGCTCCCACATCGGCAGATCACAGGATGTTCGGCGAAATCAAAGATTTCATCAGCTTTGCCTTTTGATTTTAGGTGTTCCGCTATCTTCTCACGGGCCTCTGCCACTGGTTTGCCACTATATTCTGGTATGTGTTGGCTCATCTTACCTTTGGCGTGTTCGATCTTGTAGAGTTCGTTTGTGGCATCATCTAATTTTGGATCCTTTTGATTTTTTATTTTGAACTTTTTGATGATTTCGCAAGCTGGGCATTCTCCATAATCTTCAATTGTTATTACATTCACTGGTTTTATCCCTTTAAGGATATTTTCTATTTTGTATTTTTTTTGTAATCTTTTATCCTTTTTTAAGTCGCGGAGTGCTATGTAATCTGCTGGTGCATGTGCTGGGACTGAAAATACGACGCCTGTACCGTATTCTGGGTCGACGAAATATGCGGGTAGTATAGGATGCTTTTCACCTGTCAGGGGATTTTTAACCTTTGAACCTATCAGTTCTTCTGGGTTGACCTCCTCTATGATTTTCATGTCCTTTTTTTGTTGTGATAAGTTCTCATATGATTTTTCGCTTATAATCCATTTTTCCCCACCAACTTTCACTTTAATATATTTTTCTTTTGGGTTTAACCAAAGGTTTGTGACTCCGAAGATGGTTTCTGGGCGGAATGTTGCAGCTACGAAGTATGAGTCCTCTAGTTTGAATTTGAGTGTTGTGAGTTGGTTTATGCCTACACCTTCACCTTCTAGGAGGTCATGGTCTCCTACTGGGTTTTCACATTCTGGGCAATATTTTACTGGATGTTTTCCTTTGCGGATTAATCCTTTCTCTTTTAATTTTTTTATCTGCCATTCGATGAACTTCTGATATTGGGGGTCTGTTGTCTTGAATTCCCTTCTCCAATCGATTGAGTAACCCATGGCTTTCATTATCCGTTTGTATTCTTTACTGAAATATTCAACAATATATTCTGGGTCTGTGAATTTTTCCAGTTCCCCTCGGGGGACTTTGTGGACTTCCTGGTATATTTTCCATGTCCATGGGTCTTTTCTTTGGATTCTCCTGGCTATTCCGATGACTGGCGCGCCCGTAACATGCCATGCCATTGGGAAAAGTACATTATAGCCTTGCATTCGTTTAAATCGTGCATACACATCTGGTACAGTGTAGGTTCTCCCATGGCCTATGTGCATGGCACCGCTTGGATATGGATAAGCCACCGTCAAGAATAGCTTCTTATCACCTTGGGGATTGGCTTGGAAAATCCCTGCTTTTTCCCATTTTTTCTGCCATTTTCTTTCGATATCCAATGGATCACCGCCCAGATAATCATCTTATTTCCCCTAATAACCATTCAAAGTAATCTTCTGATCCTCCTTTGATGGGAATATGGATGATACATGGATTTTCATAACTATGTAGGGCTTTGACCCTTTTTATAATTTCTTTAACATTCTCCTCGATGGTTTTAACTATCAGTATGGATTCTTCATCCTCTTCTATTTTATCATCCCACCAATAAAATGATCTTATGGAAGGTATTATATTCACGCATCCTGCTAGTCTCTCTTTAACTAAAATTTTACCTATTTTCTCTGATTCCTCTAACCCTGATGTTGTTATATATACCATAGCAAACATATTCTACCATCCTTTAGAATTTGATATTTGGGACTTCAGGGGGGTTTATTTTATGATGAGAGTTTTTGACCATCATCCTTATACGTTTGACCTCCCCTATGGGCGCTTTTACCCTTTCACTTATGTTCTGGTCATCTAAGCCCTGGTCTACCATCAGGTATAATATCTTATCAAGGATGGGATATTTTATACCAAGTTCTTCTTCATCAGTCTGCCCATACCATAAGCCTGCAGTTGGTGTTTTCTCTATTATCTCCACGGGCACTCCTAATTTCTCTGCTATAAGTTTAACATGACCTTTGTATAGGCAACCTATGGGTAGTATGTCCACACCACCATCACCATATTTCGTAAAGTAACCAACTAAGAGTTCTGTACGGTTACCAGTGCCCACCACAAGCCTATTTAATGAATTAGAATGGTAATATAATATCACCATCCTCATCCGGGCTTTAAGGTTGCCCATTGCAAGTTTTGTACCCTTATGGTAACATAGAGATTTGAAAGGCTTGATTAGAGGATCCATTTGGATTGTTTCATTTTCTATACCTAGAATTTCAGCCACCATACGCGCATGTTTAATATCAATGAGACTTGTAGTCTTCGTGGGCATTATAATTCCTAGAACCCTATCAGGGCCCAGCGCTTCCTTGCAAAGATAGGCGGTGACTGTTGAATCAATCCCACCACTTAAACCAAGAACCACACCATCAGCTCTGGCATCTTCGACCTTATCTTTTATAAATTTTTTAATCTGATATATTACTTTCTCATTAACTGGGGGAAGATCCATACTAACACCACGGATCTTTATTTTAGAATCAAATTATACCATCATCTTAGGAATTACCTCATAGATAGAAGGTTCATCAATTATATGGGAACATTTTTTTTGATGGAAATTTTAATATATGATATACTATTATTAGGTTATACGATCCACTTATAAAGTAATGGGATCTTATTCTAAAAAAAGGATGATACATTTATTGGAGGTATGCAATGGCGTTCAAAGACCTGTTCAAATTTAGCAAGGGAAAAACAACATTCATATTTGTAGGAGGTAAAGGAGGGGTGGGTAAAACCACCATATCAGCTGCAACAGCACTCTGGATGGCCAAGTCCGGTAAAAAGACACTTGTAATATCAACAGATCCTGCACATTCATTATCCGACTCATTTGAAAAAAAAATAAGTCATGTGCCAACCTTCATCCAAGAAAATTTATATGCGGTTGAAATAGACCCTGAGATTGCAATGGAAGAATACCAAGAAAAACTAAAAGAACAATCAGAAGCAAACCCTGGCATGGAACTTTTACAAGAACAAATGGACATGGCATCCATGTCTCCGGGAATCGACGAAGCAGCAGCCTTCGACCAATTCCTAAAATATATGACAACAGACGAATATGATGTTGTAATATTCGACACAGCCCCAACAGGCCACACTCTCAGACTCCTTTCATTCCCAGAAATGATGGATTCTTGGGTGGGAAAATTAATAAAACTTAGAAGACAAATAGGAGCGTTTGCAAGGGCATTCAAGAACATACTGCCATTCATGGGAGACGAAGAAGAAGAAGACAGAACATTAAAAGACCTTGAAGCCACAAAAAAGAAAATCAGCGAAGCAAGGGCTGTTATGTCAGACCCTGAGAGAACATCATTTAAAATGATCGTAATCCCAGAAGAAATGTCAATCTACGAATCCGAAAGGGCTATGAAAGCACTTGAAAAATATGACATCCACACAGACGCTGTTATAGTAAACCAGGTTCTACCAGAAGAAAGCGACTGCGAATTCTGCAGGGCAAGAAGAAGACTACAACAAGAAAGATTAGAAATGATACGGAAAAAATTCAGCGACAAAATACTAGCACAAGTTCCACTACTCAAAAAAGAAGCAAAAGGTATAAAAACATTAGAAAAAATAGCTGAGATACTCTATGGCAAACCATTAACAGAAAAAACATAAAAAATACGACACTCCACCCATAGTTCTCCATCAAAAGTCCTCACAACGTATAACTATTAGTAAATTTTGAAGGCGCCCCCCCATTCCCATTTTTATTAAAGTCATCAATAATGAAACTAGGACCTTCTATGAAGTTGGATTTTTAACCGAGGAAACTAAAAATTTATAAAACAAAGTGGATAATCTAATCACATGTATTAGTAGAGGGGTTGGTTTGACATGAAAGTAGCAGTTTTTGGCGCTGGTAATCAAGATCTTTATGTTAGACATTTGAATTTACCTGAAAAATTTGGTGGAGAGCCCCCATTTGGCGGTAGTAGGATGGCAATGGAATTTGCAGAGGCAGGTCATGATGTCATCCTCGCAGAACCAAACAGGAACATCCTCGAAGATGAGCACTGGAAAAAGGTGGAAGATGCCGGGGTTAAAGTGACAGATAATGATATCGAGGCAGCTTCTAACTCAGAAATCGCCATACTATTCACACCATTCGGTAAAAAAACTTTTGAAATTGCTAAGAATATAATATCACATCTTCCAGATGGGGGGATCATATCAAATACCTGCACGGTCTCTCCAGTAGTGCTATATTACGTCCTTGAAAGGGAGCTTAGAAGAGAAAGACAGGACATTGGTATCGCATCTTTACACCCAGCGGCCGTCCCAGGGACACCTTACCATGGCCATTACGTGATCGGTGGACGTGCAACAAGCGAACTTGAACTTGCAAGCGAGGAACAGATACAAAAATGTGTCGAGCTAGCTGAGAGCTGCGGTAAAAAAGCTTATGTAGTCCCAGCTGACGTTTCAAGTACAGTTGCAGATATGGGATCCCTTGTCACAGCTGTGACACTTGCAGGTGTCCTTGACTATTATTATGTCGGCACTCAGGTCATCAAGGCCCCAGTAGAGATGGTGGAAAAACAGATACTGATGACACTCCAGACTGTAGCATCCCTTGTGGAATCGTCAGGAGTCGACGGAATGTTAAAGGCTATAAACCCTGAATTGTTAGTCAAAAGCGCAACTTCAATGCACTTACTCAAGGAACAGGAAATATTAGACGCAGCACTCAACATGCTCTCCAACTTAGATGACAATGTCATGAAATGGATTGAAAAAGGTGAAATAGAACATACAGATCTCGTAGCTGCGCAGGCACTTACAAAAGAGCTTAAGAACATCATGGGTGGCAGGGCAGCTGAAGGCACGATCAGACGTTGCATGAGAAAAATGTTCGAATAGAAAAAACCCCCTTAATGTCTTTTTTATCATCAAATCCCATTAAGGGTCGGATACTTTCTTTTAGGAGCCCTATTTTTCCTTTTGATCGTTACCTTAAGGAATACTTTTTTAATTTGAATGACATATAATTTTTTTGGTGTAAGAGATGACAATAGATGAATTAGACCTTATTGAAAAGGTTTACGAGTTGAAGATAAAAAATAAAGAGGAGCTTGCAAAGGAAATCTTGAAAAAATCCAATGAAGGACATGATATTTTATTCTTGTGCACAATAGTTAATTCATGGATAGCCCAGAATTACAAGCCAGGAGAAATCAAAGTCCCACTCAGCATAATAAGAAATGTGGAATAGGGATAATGTGGAATATAGACAAGTACCATTTATCACCTTATCAGAGATATCATGCAGAATATGGATAACATTATCAGGTTGCAATTTCAAGTGTAGAGGATGTTTTAGTAACGCGAGAAAACCTGCAGGCAGACCATTAACCATAGAAGAACTCGTGAAACTTGTAAAAAAATCGTCCCGAGAATATTATGGAAAACTGCCAGAGGAGATCCTCATAACAGGAGGAGAACCAACATTAGACCGAGACTACCTCATAGAGCTAATCTCCAAATTAAATTTTGCATACATCATACTAGAAACTAACGCATATCTGCTTGACGAGGAATACATCAAAGACTTGGTCGAGGCAGGTGTCCAAGAATTTCTGGTCGATTTAAAAGCAATAAATGATAAAAAACATAAATGGTATACTGGTTTTTCCAATAAAAAGATCTTAAAAAATATAAAAACAATCCAGGAAAACGCCAAACTCGTCATAAAAACATTATACATCCCAGGAATCGTTGAAGAAGACGAAATAGAGGATATAGCCAAATTTATAGCGGCTATCAACCCTTGGATAGAATATCGCATTAACGACTTCAAAAAATGTGGCCTATCAAGAAATCCAACAACCAATGAAATGGAAAAAGCCTATAAACTTGCGAAGAAACACCTTGAGAATGTTATTATAAGCAGAAGCTGCAGAAGAGAAAGTAAACCCTTGAAGAAGAAAACATGGATAACAGTATTCCCAGATGGAACATTCAAAAGAAGATCAACAAAAGATTACAAAAAGGACAAACTAAACATCTAAAATTATCATACAAAAAAAGAGAATGTGGGGTAAGTTTATCTGTCTGCATATAGGCGGCCGAGTGCTCTGCCATGGAAGATAGCAAGATAAGGTGCCACGAAAAGATAGATAATCAAAGCGATAATGATACCTATTATAATGATCACTGCTAATCCAGCTCCTGAAAGCAATTGTATCACTGATAAAGCCCCAAATGCCAAAATGATGGGTATGAATATGAGGTAAAGTATCGCTAGGGTTACACCTATCGCACCGGATTCTATTATTGCAACGCCAATGATCCAGATGATATATTTTATCCATGTAATCTCTGATATGACATTTAATATTTCTCCGATTCGGAATGCTGCCCCTAGCTCGTCATTGAATGCCATATGAGCTAGTGCAATTTGCTCTACCAACCCAAATATAACTGCTAGGATAATCCCTATTATTATAGTAATGATCCCAGCAATAGGATTTGACCTGATTAAATAACCACCGCCAAAGTAGAGTATCGCTGGTATTATCATATAAGCTATGCCTACAATTAATACTTTAAGTCCGTCAACGAACATTTCACCCCATTCATCGAAATCTGGAAGCTCATCAAAACCTGCTATTGTAGCCTTGAGGACTCTTAACCAGTACCCGACGACGAAGAATAATGGAATTATTAAAAAACTTAGTATGGTCAATGCTCCCAATGTTACTACTTTTTTCAAGTTTGTCCCGGGATAGTCAAGGGCCTCGCCTACAATTTCACCAACCTTCATATTTATACCTTCTACTAAATTGTTACCATTATATAATCTATTTGCATGGTATAAAATATTATCTGAAAAAATTTCAAAAAATGGGATTCATAGAACACGAAAAGATCAACTGCTTTTTACTTACAATAAACACATGAGATTTTCAATTAGCAAAACACTAGAAAGGTTTAAAAATACCATTCTAAAATTCATAGGCTAAGTTTCTTTTGCAAATGTGCATTCGTTCATGAATTAAATTGTAATACTACAATTTTCTATTATAGCAACTATTTTTTCATTTTTCCAGACTTTTCAGTTACGATTTCGCCAATTTTAAATCAGTAGTTGTCCTAGGACAAAAATGGCCATGAACTTTGACAATATCATCCTATTCCATTTTTCATCAATTAAAAAATTTGTTAGATTTTATAAAAATTTGTTATTACTTTATATTTAAATTGTACAAAAATCGTAATAATATATATTTATATATTATTATTGCTAATGGTTTTTTGATGATAAAGGGAGGTGGAGTTGGATTGCAGAGGAAGGTTTTTCTTTTATTGTTACTGTTGACTTCCTTGGTTTCTGTGGGCGCTGTTTCAGCAACAAACAGCACATGTGAAGTAGGCCTGAAAATAACCTATGAATACCCCGATGATATAAACCCAACAATAGAAAAACTCACAGACTCCAATGGACAAGAAATAGAATTCCAAAAATACTTCGACCCAGCAGCAAACATCACCAAGATAACATTCCAACACCCACAACCAGAAAAAGGATTCAACATAACAATAAAAGCACCAGGATACCAAACAACAACAAAACAATTCACACCAACCAAAAACCCAACAAACCCACAAGACCCAAAATACTACACACACCTACAAATACAACTAAAAGCAACACAAACATACAAAATAGGAAGAGAAATAACTAAAAAAGCAAACCAAATCCTAAACTTCACAAAGACAGGAAAAGTACTAGTGATAACAACAGCAGGCAGCGCATACTACAAAAATAGTACATCAGAAGACGCACTTGAAGGTATACTCAACCAAGCACAAGGTATCATAAGTTATGGTAAAGGTAACCTACTACTACTCAGAAAAACAAGGTTAGACCCCCTAGACTTTGCATTCATAACACGAAAAGGAAACGACCTAATCCTAGTATACTTCAAAAATGCCAGCCTAACACCAACCTACATCGGAACAGTATCCCAGAACATGACAAAAGCACAATGGAATAACCTCACACAAAAACTTGGAAGTGATGCGTTCCCAATAGCGAGCCTAGCAAACGCATGGGCACTAGGATTACCAGCAGACATACTAAGAGAAGCAGCATTCCATGGCCACGTATGCCTAGGAACCATAAGCGGCTACGCCATGATAGAAACACTACTCAAATACTATCCACCAAGCACAGGAACCGGAGGCGCAGAAGCCACTTCCTATATAGTCATAGGAGTTCCTGGAGGCTCAGATGATGATGTATTCGTATATGCAATGGACTCAACCCCAGGAAAAAGAGCCTACATTGGATATAATACCACAGATGATGCAAATATGGTAGGGTTTATACGCTGGAACTCAAACACAAGAACAGGAATACTCATTATAATGACCTACAATTGGACAGAACTAACAGAACAATTCAGAAGAGAAACAAAAGCAACAGTAGAAGAAGACACAGTCACCGAGCTCAAATTCAACGCATGGGCAATCCAAAAACTTATAACAAGCCCAGAATCGCTAGTAAAAATACTCTACGCATTTGACAACAACAGAAGAACAAGTTAATTACCTAGCAGGTGGAATAGGAAGCACAACAGTTCAAGATGCTCATGGACTAGACATGCAATACATATTAAGTCAGAGCAACCTTGTAAATGCAATACCAGACAATAAAACGTACATTAAAGGTAACTTAACTTACAACCAACTCAAAGAAATAGGTATCGAGGCCGCCAATTTGGCGAAGAATTTATTCCGACAGGCAGGAATACAAGTAGAAAAAGACAATCTCAGACTCCTTGTATTGACATCAGCAGGCTACGCACGCTTAAATAACCAAGATACAAGTCCAATATGGGATGGAATCTATGAAGTTCTAGGGTCACGATTAAGCCGAAAAACATTACTACCAGTCCACAGCTCACTTTGGAGTCAACTATGGTTCACATTCATAATAAAAAATGGAAGCTACACCCCAGAAGTTATAGGCAAATCCGGCGGATTCGGAAGATTCTCATTTAACATCACAGAAGAAGATGAAATACTCTATGCTATACAACTAATCTATGATCCAGTTAAAGGATTCATAATATCAAACGATACCAAAGGGCCAGTATATGACATAGGAGCTGGATGGAATTACACCAACCCAACAGTATCTAGGGTATTTAAAAATTGGAATAATGTAGTTACAATCGCAAATGCATGGTCCTATGATCCACCATTCGACATGCTAATGGTCTACCTGTTCCACAACCATGTCTGCCCAGGGGTCTCACCATCATACCTCATAGCAGACTACATATACAAAAATTATCCAAGAGGAGAAAATGAAAAGTACATTTACGTGACAACAACAACCTACTGCAAAGAGGATGGACTCCTACTACTCCTAGGCGTATCACCAGGACAAGGAACATACTACAACCAAAGACTACTTAATACAGGATCATCTTCTGTTGAAGGCGGACAAATGGAAGGCATATTAATAATCTGGGATGAAAAATTAAACATCGGAAGGGCAGTGGTAATCACATTCAAATGGCCAAGTTTCGAAAGTGGAGCAAATGGTCTCAGAGCCTATATAGATTGGTACAAGGGAAAAGAACCTACTGGTGTGCGCTCACCATACATAGTAGCTAATGAAGCACCGATAAAATATATTACAAGAGAAGAAATGAATATGATCATTTCGGGAGCTGCAGGTTCACCCTCAGGTAATGCCATACAATTCCTCATGGGGTTACCAGAGCGTCAGCTCTCTGATTTACTGCCAAATGTTCCAAGCGTTCCCAATACACCAAGTGTCCCTGGCATTCCTAGTACTCCCGGTGTTCCTGGCACTCCAAATGCTCCAGGCGTTCCTAGCATTCCTGGTGGTTCGAGTGTTTCTCCTGGTTTCATTGGTTCCTTTGTAGGTGCTGTTTCAGGGTCTGCAGGAGTTGCTGCTGCTTCTCCTGGTCATGGGGGTGAACGAGGTAAGGCTTATGAGGTTACAAGAGCTTCTCCTGGTGGCGGTTCAACGGGTACAGGATGGTACATTTATGGTGTCATGGGAGGCCTTATATTGATCGGTCTTGCAGCGTTCGGATTCCTCAGAGGCGGCTTCAAAATCTAACCCCTTACATTCTATTTTTTAAATATGAAATTTTACTCTTTTTTGTTATTTTATTATAGCTTCTTTGAAGAATTCGGGCAATAATGAGCGGTATAGTGGGCTTCTAAAGAGCATTGTTATGTTAGCATCAAGTACGTAAGTATAACATTCGTCATCGTGGGCGCGCATACCTCTACCATATGCTTGCATTAAGGTCATGATGGTCTTGTAAGCGTACCATCTTTTGTCCCTCTGTTGGCGCATATTAACTTGTTTGTCTCCAAGGTAGGGGAATGGTATTTTATAGATTACTTGAAATCTACATTTGTCGTAGGGTAAATCGACGCCTTCACTCATTGATGGGCTTACAAGGACTAGTGGACTGTTGCTTTTTTCGAAATATTCTAATACTTCTTCGCGGTTGCCTGTATTATGTCCTATAAGGCGCTTGTCATCTATATTCTTTAATATAAATTTTTGACAGCGATAATTGTGGGTGTGTATGAGTCCTTTATCATACTTATGCCTTTCTAGTATCCTCTTTAATATGGGGAGTGTTTTGGGGGCTGTGTCCTTTATTCTCGTTTTTGACATTCTTCCAACAAGTTTTAGTTCTATTGGCCGTCTTGAAGCTGGGAATGGACTGTCAACTTTTATGAAGTACGATTCCTCGGGGTTTATACCGAGCCATTGGCAGAACATCCTATCTGAAAGTATTGTTGCACTCATAAACAAGCATATATTTGCATGCGAAAAAAGGTAATCTGGGGCGTATTTATTGACTTGTAGTGGTTTAAAGGACACTTTTTCACTTTCTGTGTCTATAACCCAATTTTCCGGTTCATTTTCAAGGCTCTTTTTAAGCTCGTCTAGACGTTTTATCATCCTCTTAATCCTATTTGCCCGTCTTTTAGGCATTTGACTCTTATCAAGATCCTTGTAGTCCTGTGATATGGCTTCTATTGGGAGTATCCACTCTCTGGGGTCGTCTTCTTCGAACATTGATTGGGGTATCTTCTTTTCTATATCTTTTTCCAGCCTTTTATTGGAAAGGTTGACTTCAAGTCTTTGCATGAGCTTGTTTTCTATGTTATGGGCTTCATCCAATACCATTAATTCTCTTTTACCAAAGTGGCCGACATAATTTAATTCTAGGAAAGCATAATCATAATTCATGAGGGTTATGGGACTGTTTATCCCATGGGCTTTTTGTTCCCAATATTGGCAATGTTCCCTTGATCTGAAATAGATTTTGTTTCCGTGGGAATCTCTGAATGCTTCTTTGAAGAATAGTGTTTCTCCGCGGCTTACGCCATAAGGGCAGTGGAAATCCTCGGATGATGGTGTGGTTTGGCATGTTCCAATATCGCAGGTGGATTCGAAATCATCATTTTTGCAATAAAAATTTGCTCTGCCTTTAACAGTGGGTATCTTAAATTCCCTGGCATATTGATCTTGGAGTTGTTTTGTCATTGTAAGGATATATGCTGGCCGGTATATCCTTGCAAGTGTAATTGCTATAGCTGATTTCCCTGTTCCAGTCCCAGCTTCTAAAATAATATACTTGTAGCCCTCTTCTATGGCCTCATGGATATCATTTATTATATCTAGTTGTCCAAGTCTTGGCTTGCGGAAGGGGAAATTTTCTAGAATCTTATCTGGGATATGGGGATAATCTCTTCTATCAAGGAATATTGAACCTCCTCTATCCTTTTTACATATACAGTTATCTTTTAACATTCCACAATCAGAACATGAAATAATCTTTTCATGGACTTTTTTATTGTAGGTTAGATATATAAGTGATATAATAATAGAGATTTTTTGGTGTTAGGATTGGATAAGGGAAAGCTTATTGGCGTTGGTGTAGGTCCTGGGGATAGTGAACTTCTCACAATCAAGGCTGTTAAGATCCTTAGGAGCGTGCCGGTAATATGCGCGCCGAGATCTTCCAAAGATAAGCCTAGCAAGGCTCTTTCGATAATTGAAGACATATTGGCTGAAAGGGATGATTACCGGTTAGTTGAGCCAGTATTCCCCATGACGAGGGATGTTAATGAGCTTGAGCTGCATTGGGATAAGGCTGCTAGGCTTGTTGCCATCGAACTAGAAAAGGGTGATGATGTTGCATTTGTAACTCTTGGCGATCCCTCCTTGTATAGTACATTTTCTTATCTTCAAAAGCGTATAGAGGATTTTGGCTTCAAGGTCGAAATAGTGCCGGGCGTAACATCTTTTGCTGGTTGCGCCGCCAGTGCTTCCATGACATTAGTTGAAGGTGATGAGATATTAGTGGTGGTGTCACGGGTAGATGAAAGATTTAGAAGGATAATATCCTATGCCGATACTTGTATTATAATGAAAGTACCTAAGCATGGAAGTGAATTAGAGAATATAATAGGTGAAGATCCAAGGGCAAAAAAGGTGATATCTGTCCAAAATTGTAGCATGGAAGATGAAAAAATCTATGAAGGTTTTATGAAAGATCCAAATTATCTTTCAACGACAATAATAAAATTCAAAAATAGGGAAGAGTAAACTTTTTATCCACTTTTGGAACAGAGGTGCTTGGAGGGTTTAAAAGTCATTGATGCTTTGTACTCTACCTACAAATGCTTTTGTTTTTCACTCGAAATGGGGGTACTTCTTTTTTGATTTGAAAATTTTAAAATTTGAAGTTATAAGATCATGGACAATTTTAGGATACTCCCGCCTCTCTCAAAGCATCCCTTAGGGTTTCTTTGCTTGGACAGACGCCAATTATTCGAATATCTTCGTCTATGACCACTGCTGGGGTTGTTTTTATATCGTAAGCTTCTGTTTTTTCACTAGGACCTTTGTATATTTTAATGTTGATCTTGTCTCCATATTCTTTTTTTATTTCCTCTATGAGTTTTAGTAGTAAGCGACCTCCAGAACATGGCGGCTCTGATGTGAAAATTTCAACTTTCACACTCATATTTTACACTCCTAGTTCTTTTAGTATTGCGATCATTGTCTTTTTACTTGGGCAAACCCCCATTATTTTGATTAAACCTTCTTCAGCGACTATAGCTGGGACAACGGTCAAATTGTATTTTTCATGAGCTTTTGATGGCCCGACATGCTTTATAACTTCCACTTCGGGGTGTTCTTTTTTGATTTTGTCCGCCAATTCTAATAGTTTCAAACAACCTGGGCATGGCGGCTCAGCAGTGAATATTTCAATTTTAACCATGTATTCACCTCACATACTATTTTTCTAATTTTCTTTTGATTATTTCCTCCATTTTTTCTTCTGAAAGAACTTTCCCCGTGGCGACTATGTTGTCATTCACTACTATAGTTGGCGTGACCATTATGCCATATTTGTCCCCCTCTTCGCTTAAAGCATCGAATCTTTCTATTTTAACGTTCTCGAATTTTTCAGCCATTTTCTCTGCTATTTTTTCAGCTAGTTTACACTTTTGACAAGGGGGTGTTGTCCCAAAAATTTTTATTACAACTTCTTTCATTTTATTTCCTCCTTATTAGAATATGTTCCCATAAGCGTATCCTACTAGCGCTGATATGATAACTACAAGTGTTATGTATATGATCGTTTTTTTGATGCCCATTATTCTTCCTATGACTATCATGTTAGGGAGGCTTAGGCTTGGACCTGCAAGTAAAAGTGTTAATGCTGGTCCATTGCCCATTCCTAGATTCATTAATGTTTTTATTATGGGGACTTCTGTGAGGGTTGCGAAGTACATTAGAGCGCCTATAACTGACGCTAGGAAGTTTGGTAAAATACCTTCACCGCCTAGGTAAGCTTCGACTATTTTCTGTGGTAATAGTGCTTGGAGTATGCCAGCTATAAAAACTCCTACCAAGAGCAGTGGAAATATCATCTTGAAAAATCCCCATGTTTCCTCTAACCATTCTTTTACGTCTTCTATTGTAAACCATTTTAAAAGGCAGAAGATTAACAAGACTATGAAGGCTAAAAGGGATATTGACTTAGTTAATAATGCGATTTTTGACGCTCCGACAACTAGAATCAATATGAGTAAAGAAAATACTGATAATTTAGGGAATAAATTACTTTCTCCTTCTTCATTGACTGTTGTTGTCATTATATTTGCCCTCTTTTCCTCTTGGAATATTGTTGCCATGATAAAGCCGATTACAATGGACATTGAAATAGCCCCTATGGCTCTTGCAACCCCCAAATCATAACCCAAAACAGCGGCTGTGTATACGATAGCCAGTATATTGACAGCAGGACCCGAATAAAGAAATGTTGTAGCAGGGCCTAGACCAGCCCCTCTACGGAGTATACCTGCAAATAATGGCAACACTGTACAAGAACATACTGCTAGTATCGACCCAGAAACCGATGCAACACCATAAGAGACTACCTTTTTGGCCTGTGGGCCTAAATATTTTAATACAGCATCCTTGGATAAGAATACGCTTATTGCACCTGCAATGAAGAAAGCTGGTACTAAACAGGTGAGAACATGTGCTGAAAGATATTCTCCAAGGGCATATAATCCTGATAATAGGATTTGTATTATGCTCATCACCCACCACCCCTATATCTATATATCCAAATCTTTTAATATATAATTTTTTGATCAAACTATATCATAAAACTCTGTGAAAAAATAGAATTTTATAGTGTATGTGAGCGGACCCGCCGGGATTTGAACCCGGGACCTTGGGATCCGAAGTCCCACGTCCTATTCCAGACTAGACCACGGGCCCTGAAAAATCAATTTTACGTTTTTATTTTTGTTTATTATATTTATAAATTCTTCGATTTTTTAACTCAACAATCTATGGGGCCAGAAATTACAGAAAACTTTGTGTAAATACAAAGAATTTAAATATCAACAAATTATATTAATATCATGTTTAATAATGGAAAATTGGTTGAATTGCCTAAAAAAGGCAAAGCACTTGTTATTACAGATATCCATGGTAATATAGATGATTATAACCAATTTATGCGTATATGGGAAGATTTCAGGGACGAAGAGAATCATTTGATCCAGACTGGTGATCTAATCCATGGAATGGGCCTTAAAAATGATAAATCCATAGAAATATTGGATTCAGCGAAATATAAATTTGAAAATTCTAAAAATTTCCACCTCCTCCTGGGCAATCATGAATGGTCTCTCATATCTAAAACAACAATTTATAAAGCTGGTATGAATCTGACTTTAAATTTTGAAACATTACTTAAACAAAGATTCGGAATTCAATGGAAAAAGAAATTGCAAGATTACATCAAATTTTTTAAAAAGTTGCCAGTAGCTGTTAAAACTGGAAATAAAGTATTTATTAGCCATGCAGGGCCTTCAAATTATATAAAAGGGATTGATGATATAATCAACATCACTGACGCAGGTTATTCAGAAAACAGGAAATTGTTTGAACTTTTATGGAATAGGTATGGTGATTATACAAAAGAGGATATAAACTCTTTTTTGGAAAATATTGGATGTAATGCTATTATAGTGGGACATACACCCGTTAGAGGGGTTGAATTGATAGGTAAAAGACAATTGATTTTATCGTCGAGTTACACCCGGGGTAAAAGAGCATATCTTAAACTAGACCTAGAAAAGGAGATCAAAAATGGAAAAGATCTTCTAAAAATGGTTGAATATCTGGACTAGTTAAAGATTAGGGAGTTTTCATAGTCTTTGAATCTAAAGGCTCAGGTTTGTAGAATTTTTCAAGTTCCTCGATTAGTTCATCCATAGAGGAATACCTATCCTCCTTATTTTTAGAAAGGCATTTCATAATGATATCTTCAACCATACTTGCATCTGGATTAATCTCTGAAGGAGGTTTTGGCCGAATGTTAAGAATAGAACTATATAACTCTGACATTTCACCCTTGAATGGTATCTCCCCTGTTACAAGTTCATAAAATACAACACCAAGCTGATAAATGTCTGTCCTCTCATCAGCTTTACCAAACTCTTGTGAAATTTGTTCAGGAGCCGCATATTGTGGCGTGGCCCCAGATAATGTTATAGATCCCTCTATTTTTAATTTACTTAAACCCCAGTCAGAAATCTTGTAAATTCCCTCATGGCCTAATATATTGGATGTTTTCACATCCCCATGGATGATGTTTTTTCCATGTGCATATTGAAGCCCCTTTGCAACATCATGGACAATTGAAACCGCCTTTTTAAAAGGATATTTTAAATTGGCAACAGATTCTTCACAGAACTCCATTTCAATATATGGGATGGGCAGAATCTTAAAATCGTAAAGTTTCACGATGTTCGGATGATCCAAGTTGCTCCAATTGGAAACTTCTGATACGAAAATCTTCTCAGATCTCTTATCAAAAGACTTTGGTATTTTAATAGCTACTTCTTTCCCATCATCCTTACGTGTGGCTTTGAAGACTCTTCCAAATCCACCCTCCCCGATAAAAATTGGATCATCATAGTATGTATGAAGCTCGAATGGTAGTGATTTCATTGATAATCTTTTCAGTTGATCAAATTCCTTACCTTCTATTATAAGGTCTGGACCGTATCCTCTTATAATCCACAGATTAAGTAAAAAGGGAATAATTAGGAAAAAACTGCCTATTGTAAATATGAACATCATTGGGAATGAGAATAAATCCCCAAGAATCATTGTTAAACCAGCAAAAAACAAGAGTATGCTGATATTAAAATATGAGTGATTGGTTACAAGTCTTCTCCTGTGAATCATGTTATATAATATCATAGAATTGAAGAAGAAAAGTAAAATGCCAGTTACGATTAAAGTATAGGCAAAATAAGGGTCATAAAATTCTGGCATTGAACTATCAAGCAAATATAAGTTTATAGGGATGAATAAAAGAATTGAAATAACCGCAAAAACGGCGTTTAAACTGATTAAACTGTTAAATTTCCAATTTTTAATCGTTTTTAAAATTTGTGACATTTCTGCTTTCTTGTCACTTTTTATTTTAAATATCAAACCAGCACATAAAAAAAGGTGAAAGCAACCATTGTAAGGATTCTATAACTCAAATCTCCCAGGGTAGGGGAGATTAAACCCGCGGCCTTGTAGTTAGGGGGGATGGGATGATCAGCAAGCCAGTTAACAGAATTAAGGCCTAGTTTCCACGCGTTACCTTTGTAGAGCCAAGCATTAACGAATGTCTGCGCAGAACCTATAACTATTATCCTGCCTCTCCCATAATCCATGGCAGATATAAGTGGAAGAGGCCCTGTTACTTCATCAGCTTCTTTTATTTCATTGTTCGCTGACTCTCCTTCACTAGTTACATATCCATGATCAGACCAAGAATCGGAATCAGAATAAACTAAAACTTCAGCCGCTCCAGGATCTTGATAAGCCCCTGTAATATAATAGATCTCAGATGTATTTGATGTTATGGGATGTGATTTGATATTATCAGTTTTTATGAGTCTAGAAATACCTACATTATGTTTTGTGTCTATGATTATCTCGTTGAATGCAAAATCTAAACCAAAGCTTCTTGCGATTTTGTTGAATGCATAATTCTTATCACCATCTTGGGGCCCCCAAGGTTCACCCACGAGGAGTAAGCCCCCACCGTTATTTACAAATTTTTTGATATCATTTATTTCTTGGTCGGTATAATTACGTCCAGGGGCCATTAAAATCAAAACATCGTAGTTTTTAAGTTTTTCATAAGTTAAGGGCGCGTCGGTTAATCTGGAGACACTAGCTCCATTATATTCCAATAAAGTAGCGAAACTTGATGCACCATATGGTCCAAGGTTATATATGGTATAATATTTCCCATATGGTCCTGTTTCATCAAAAAGGACCTTGGGACCATCCTGGGCCGCGAAAATGTTTGGAATGACAATTATGGGCATGATTAGAGAAAGGAAAATTATCAATTTAATATTATTTGATGGTATATTCACGTGATCAACTTCTATTATTCTAAATATTTGATGGGTAATGTTTTCGCCACCAATATTTCGTCCTGATTCTCCAATTTTATTTTTCCTAAACCTTTTATTTCATTTCCGTTTATTTTAGTCCCATTTTTTGTGTCTAAGTCTTCGATGTAGCATCCGTCATCCATTTTAGTAATTGAAATGTTCTTTCCCGATAAATAATAGGTTATCGGGTAGGAGAACGCCTAAGAAATCTTCCCTCCCAAAAGTCCTTTCATAATCCTCTATTAGGATTTGTCGATCTCTTGGTAGAACGAGATTTGCAAACGATTTTTTTGGTTTATTGACTATTGTAGTCTTTTTTATTTTAGATCTTTGTGAAAATTTGACATAAAGGCTTCTTATAGCTATTCCTGTGATTATGGTTATTAAAGCCACCGCAAAAATATCAAACATTCAGATAAACCTCATATTATCTTTTGCCGACATATATCCCATATCCCATGTAATCAAAGAAATTATCAGGCATTTGCCATGTTCCTATCATAATTTTTAGTATGTGTTTTCTGTAGGATGATTCTTCAAAATATAAGGCTATAAGTCTGTGCCAAGCCTTGTAGATATTCTCAGATTCGTTATCATGGTTTAAATAATTGAAAGGATGGACTTCAGTCTTGATATTTCTTAATCCAGAATCTTTAAGCAACTTTTTCCAACTATTCGGGCTTTCTGGGATTGTCCCATTGGCACTGTGGATCAAATATCTAACCAAAGATCTTGGAGGGTTTTCTTTGACCCAGGTCACTTCGTTAAGCCCCACATATCCACCTGGTTTGATTACATCTACATATTCCCTTAGTGCTTTTCTTTTATCTTCTATAAATGCTGTTACTGATTCACTTATAATGGAGTCGAAGTGATTTCTTGGAAACGGCATTTTCTGGGCGTCTGCAATAATAAAACTAACTAAATGTTCGATTTTATTCCTTTTTGCCCTCTCGTTGGCCTTTTTGATCATCCTCTCATTTTTGTCCACGCCATGAACCTTACATCCTATTGTTTTTGCAAGGTAGCATACAGTTTTTCCCACACCACAGCCAACATCCAAAACAGATGAAGCACTAGTTATATGACATAAGTCAATAAGCCTTTTGGTTGATTCTAGACCACCAGGGTGCTGAGTTAAATCAATCTTGGCTTGTAAATCAAAATAAAGGTCATCAAGTTCTTTATTTGTTAAAAATTCCTTTTTATCAAAACGAATTGTAATCCTCTCCTAAGACAAGTGATCTATAAAATTTCTCCAAGGTATTTTGCACATATCATATCTCGTAAATCTCTAAGTCTTTAATTTTTGCTAAAAACTCCTCTTTAGAAATCTCTCCTTTAACGAATTGCTTTCTAATTCTGTCACATTCTGAAATAGATCTCATTTGTCCATTATATATCTCTATTTCATATTTGAGCTCTTCTTCGGGCGGTAAACTAGATTGTCCCCAATATTTCATATCCCACAGATGGGATTCTAGACGTCTTTCTGCTTCTAATCTCTCTTTTTCGGTTTCATCTTCTATCCTTGCTATTAATTCATCCGTTGGCACGCCCGATTCAACATCATTAATTAATTTTTGATCAAAATCTGAATTGAAATTTAGGATAAATAAAATGATCAAAAAGAAACCCATTCCCCCAATAATTCCAATCCAATTTTCTTTTTTCAAAAAATATAAAACCTCCCAATTTAAAGAAATTTGTTCTATTTTTTATAAAAAGTTTTATATAAAATTAATCATTAAAAATTGCGTGATTAGAACTAAGCATCCACATAGTGTACTTTATAGCCCAACTTTAACTTAGATTTATAAACGGGAACATAAGAGGATATAAAGGTGATTAAAATGCTTACAAAGAGAATAATACCATGTCTTGATTGTGATTTACAAGTACCCCATGGAAGGGTTGTGAAAGGTGTTGAATTCAAACAGATAAAATATGCAGGAGATCCTGTTGAACTTGCGAACCGTTATTATGAAGATGGTGCTGATGAAATAGTATTTTTGGATATAACGGCTTCACATGAAAGAAGAGAGACAATGATCCATGTCGTGGAGGCCACCACAGAGAATGTTTTCGTACCCATATGTGTGGGTGGTGGTATAAGGAAGCCAGAAGATTTCGTTAAAATGCTTAAAGCCGGCGCTGATAAATGTTCAGTGAACACTGCTGCAATAAAGAATCCTGATTTGATCAACGAAGCTTCCGAGATCGTGGGATCCCAAGCTTGTGTGGTTGCCATCGACGCAAAAAGAAGATATGTTGATAATCCCAGAGAATCAGATGAACACTTTATAGTAGAAGTTGAGGATGGCTACTGTTGGTATGAATGCAGCATTTACGGTGGCCGCGAATTTACAGGTATTGACGCGATAGAATGGGCTATTGAATGCCAAGAGAGGGGGGCTGGTGAAATACTTTTGACATCCATGGACCGTGACGGTACCAAAAAAGGCTATGATATTCCATTAACAAAGGCTGTAAGCGAGAATGTTGACATTCCAGTTATAGCATCAGGCGGGGTTGGCGAACCTGAACATATGTATGAGGCATTTACAGATGGTAAAGCCGATGCTGCATTAGCAGCGAGCATATTCCACTTTAACGAATACCCGATTCCTACCGTGAAAAAATATCTAAAAGAGAGGGGAATCCCAGTGAGACTATAAAGGGATTTGGTGAGGATGCAAAAATACTTTAAAATCAAGGCAAAGGAATTCGACCTTGAAACTACAATGTACAGCGGCCAAACGTCCCAACCACCATGGCATAGCCACGGGGGATGCTATAGTGAACTACTAATGGTGGATAATAAACCTTCCCTTGTAACAATAAAACAATCAGATGATGAACTCCACATAAACATAGAATCATTTGAAAAAATACCATTATCCAGGGTTAAAGAAAAGATAAATCATATATTTGACCTTAGATTTAATATAGAAGATTTTTATGATTTTTTATATTCTTATCCTCCTCTCGATTCTATAATAAATTATTCAAAGGGCCTTAGACTTTTTTTGGCTAAGGATGTTTTTGAATGTATTATTTCATCTATAGCTTCAGCGAATTGCTCCATAAAACGTTGGACTAAGGCAATAAACCATATAAAAAGATTTTGGGGGCGAGAATACCAATTCTCGAAGGGAACATTTTATAGTTTCCCCACTCCAAACATTCTAGCCAGCTTAAACGAAGACATTTTAAGTTCAGCTGGCGTAGGATACCGTGCCAAATATATTATAAGGACATCTAGGATGGTCTCAAGGATACCAATCAAGGATTTGAAGGCAATGGATTATGATGAGGCCTTCAATTTACTCTTAAAGTTACCAGGGGTTGGCCCCAAGGTTGCGGATTGCATATTACTTTATGGTTTCCGGAAACTGGAAGCCTTCCCTGTTGATGTATGGATCCAAAGGATAATGAAGCACCTTTTCGGTGTCGATAATAAAAAGTTAAGGGATTTCGTAAGGGACGAGTTCAAAGATTATGCTGGTTATGTGCAATTGTATCTTTATAATTATGCCAGGAAATCTGGGATATTTGAGGGTGTCTAATGATAAAAGAAACTGTCCAAGAATTCAAGGAAAGGTGTTCAGCATCCTATAGGAAACTTCTAAAATCCTTGGATGAGAAATATTGCTGGAGGTGCCCCCAACGCGTCACACGTGACAAGATAGGATGTAGAGAAGCCGATGCGTGGATTAGGATGAGAAAAGCCCTTGATGACACCATAAAATCTTATATACTGGAAGAAATGGGAGAGGAATCCCTTCACAAGATCATTCAAAGAATCCATGAAAGAAGCTTTGAACCTCAAATTTTAATCATGAAAAAGCCCCAACTTAATGAATTTCTTATAGTTAAGGAGAAATCCTCAGGATTTAAAAAGGGTGAAAATGTAATAATAGATGACAAGATTCTTAAAGTGAAAGATGTGAAAAAAGGTTATATTCGGACAAGTGAAGGATCATATCCCCCTTATAAGATCCAAGGGATCCTCTTGGATACCATCAATGAGGAACATCCACTCTATGAATATATCAAAAAGATAATCTACTAGTCTAAACAGGAAGTGGTGATATTTATGGATGCTGATGAGATAATTAAGCTTGAAAAAAAGTATATCATGCAAACTTATTCTCGCCAGCCTATCGTCCTATCACATGGTAAAGGAGCTCGAGTCTGGGACATTGAAGGTAATGAATACATTGATTGTTTTGCAGGGGTCGCAGTGAACAGTATTGGACATGCACATCCGAAAGTTGCACTAGCCATCTGTCACCAAGCCCAAAAACTCATACACTGTTCCAACATATACTATAACAAAGAACAGACAGAATTGGCCAAATTACTCACTTCCATATCACCCCATGACAGAGTATTCTTCGCAAATAGTGGGGCAGAAGCAAACGAAGGCGCTATAAAACTCGCAAGAAAATATACTGGTAAGGGTGAGATAATAGCTGCTGAAAA
This sequence comes from Methanothermobacter sp., assembly GCA_030055615.1. Lineage (NCBI taxonomy): Archaea > Methanobacteriati > Methanobacteriota > Methanobacteria > Methanobacteriales > Methanobacteriaceae > Methanothermobacter > Methanothermobacter sp. The sequence continues at coordinate 119,922 of JASFYN010000001.1, forward strand.
TTCATTTCATGGTAGAACACTCGCTACTGTAACAGCAACTGGACAAGACAAATACAAAAAACCGTTCAAACCATTACCTCCAGGTTTTAAACATGTACCATATGGTGACATTGAAGCCATGGCAAATGCAATAACAGATGATACCGCAGCCATACTACTAGAGCCCATACAAGGTGAAGGGGGGGTTGTAGTCCCACCAGAAGGCTACCTGGAGGATGTTCAGGCACTTGCAAGAGAAAATGATATCCTTTTCATCCTCGATGAGGTTCAAACCGGGTTTGGAAGGACAGGGGCTATGTTCGCATCAGAACTTTTCGGCGTACAACCCGATATAACAACAGTGGCCAAGGCCATGGGCGGAGGCTACCCTATAGGCGCTGTACTAGCAAATGAAAATGTAGCATCAGCATTCAAACCAGGAGACCACGGATCAACATTCGGCGGGAACCCCTTGGGTTGTGCGGCTGCCATAGCAGCCATAGAAGTTATAATAGGTGAGAATCTAGCAGAGAATGCCAAGAGATTAGGTGAATACTTTAAAGGGCGCTTAGAAGATTTAATGAGTAAATATAATATTATAGAGGATGTTAGAGGCTATGGTTTAATGTTAGGTGTTGAACTTGGGATAAAGTGTGATAAAATAGTTGATGAAGCGAGAAAAATGGGAGTACTCATAAACTGTACAGCTGATAAAGTTATAAGACTTGTACCACCATTAGTCATAAAAAAAGATGAAATAGACAAGGTTATCGAGGTTCTAGATAATATCTTTGCTTCCATTTAAGGATTCCTTAAAGTCACTGAGCCAAGGAGAAACTTTAAAATTTCTGATTTCCCCTATCTTGATAAATTTATATGCTTCATGTTCATCACTTAAACTTAGAATACCATCCTCGACCTTAACACGGAAGATGATATTCACAGACACCTTGAATGGGAAAACTTGTTGAAACGCCCCAATAACCTTAATAGGTGATACTATAAGACCTGTTTCCTCATAAACTTCCCTCTTAAGTGCTTCGTCAAGCGTCTCACCATCTAACAATTTACCCCCCGGAAGTTCCCATAACCCAGGGTTTGTCCTGGAACTAGCCGACCTTTTAAGTAATAGTATCCTATCATCTTCTAGTATAAGTGCCCTCACAACTGGTATGAACGGTTTCATCTCCCAAAACCCCCCACAAAAATATTATGTAGGTGATCCTCATGTTAAATGTTGAAGTTAATGATAAAGGACATTTGTTAATTGGTGGAGCAGATGCAGTTAAACTTGCTGAAGATTATGACACACCACTCTATGTCATAGATGAAAAACGGATAAGAGAAAATTACCAGAGACTCCACAAAGCCTTCACAAAATATTATCCCAACTTCCAAATATTATATGCTTGTAAAGCAAATACAAATCTCGCTGTTTTAAGGATACTTGAAGAGGAGGGTAGCGGAATTGACGCCGTTTCCCCAGGGGAAATATACATGGCCCTACTTGCAGGTTTCAAACCCGAGAAAATCCTATACACCGGTAATAATCTCAGGGATGATGAAATACTCTTCGCAACCGAATCAGGGGTTATGATAAACATCGACTCGAAATCGCAGCTTATAAGACTTTCAAAAATAACAGATCCAGAAAATGTTAAGATATCATTTAGGATAAACCCCATGGTAGGCGCGGGACACCACGAACATTGCATAACCGGCGGAGAACTTAGTAAATTTGGTATAAGAGAAGATGAAGCCATTAAAGTTTACAAGTTAGCCCAGGAACTCGGCTTCCAACCCATAGGGATCCATGCACATATAGGCTCGGGTATACTCGACCCAGAACCCTTCATGCTAGCTGTTGAAAAGCTCATGGACATAGCAGGTAAAGTATCAAAGGCCACAAACATAGACTTCAAATTTATAGACTTTGGCGGGGGCCTTGGAATACCATATCATCCAAGTGAAAAACCATTAGATATCGAAGAGTTTGCTGAGAAGATAACAGGCCTCTTCATGGAAAAATTAGACGAATACTCCCTTGGAAAACCTACAATGTACCTTGAACCTGGAAGATACATAGTGGGTGACGCTGCCTGCCTCTTAACTAGAGTTAACACCATAAAAGAAAGTTATAGGAAGTTTGCTGGTGTTGATGCCGGGTTTAACACCCTGGTAAGGCCCGTGATGTATGGTTCATACCATCATATAATCGTGGCAAATAGAGCCAGTGAAAAACCAGTAGAAAAGATTGATATAGCAGGAAATTTATGCGAGTCAGGCGACCTTTTTGCAAGGGACAGAAAACTTCCAAAACTCAGAGAAGGGGATCTATTAGCTATATTAGATGCTGGTGCATATGCATTTTCCATGTCATCACAATATAATTCAAGGCCTAGACCAGCTGAGATCCTTGTAAAAGATGGTGAAGCCGAGATCATAAGGAAGAGGGAAGATTTCTCAGACCTTATAAGTAAGCAGGTGATCCCACCAAGACTCCTAAAATAGAATAAAAGGTGTAGATGATGACAAGGATGATATTATTTTCTAAAATGCACGCACTAGGCAATGATTATATAATCGTGGATGAAAGTAGAGCAGAATGTATAAGCGAAGATGAAAAACCAGATTTTGTATCCGAAATTTGTCAACGGAGATTCTCCATCGGCGCGGATGGCGTCATATTCATAGAACCTCCAAAAGGTGAAGGTGATATAAGGTTCAGAGTATTCAATGCTGATGGAAGCGAAGCAGAAATGTGCGGTAACGGTATAAGATGCTTTGCCAAATTTGTATATGATAACGCCATCATAAGAAAAGAGAAAATCAAAGTAGAAACCCTCGCAGGCCTCAAAATCGTAGATTTAAACATTGATAGGGGATATGTGACCTCTGCACGTGTAGATATGGGATTCGCAACCTTCAAAACTGCTGAAATACCGATGAAAACTGGCAAGGACGAATTCATAGAAGAGCATCTTGAAGTTGATGACCAAGATATAAAGCTTACAGCCGTTAATGTGGGTAATCCACATGCTATCATATTCGTGGATGATTTAAAGTCTGTAGATTTGGAAAGACTTGGACCTCTCATAGAAAATCATCCTGTCTTTCCAGAGAGGATCAATGTACATTTCGTTGAGATTTTAAACCCATCAGAAGTTAGGATGGTTACATGGGAGCGTGGTGTTGGACCTACACTAGCTTGTGGAACTGGTGCCACTGCCACGGTTATTGCAGGTAACAGGATAGGGAGATTGGATGATGAAGTACTTGTTCATCTTCCTGGTGGTGAACTTAAAATCCAAGTTTATAAGGTGGACGATAGAATAGGCGCTTATATGGAGGGTGATGCTGTTCTGGTATTTGATGGCATACTATCATGGTAATTCAGCTGTTATGACCACTATATTCTCATAGAAGAACTTTTCAGAGGCTGTTATTTCAACATGGAATCCCATATTCTCTAATTTCTCTATTGTCTCTTCTATGTTTGAAAGTGATGATTGCACCATCTGGATTCTACCGCCCTTTTTTAAGTGATTTTTAACTTTATTGATGAAGCGGTCTATGATGGTTCTACCATCCTCTCCACCATCCCAAGCTTTGTCAATGATCTTGCCTGTCAAATCTTCATCCGAACTTGGAAGATATGGCGCGTTAAATAATATAACGTCAAACTTTTCGCCTTTAACAGGTTCAAAAAGATCTCCTTGCAATATTCTTATTTTTGCATCGTTAATCTTGGCGTTTTTCGTTGCACATTCAATGGCATAGGGGTTTATGTCTGTGGCTGTTACATTACCCTTTTCAGCGGCAACTATAGCCACTAAACCGGTTCCTGTCCCTATTTCAAGGACTTCATCACCCTCTTTTACTTTAAGGTTATCTGCGAGTAAAAATGTATCCTCTGCTGGAGCATAGACATTTTCACATATTTGGATTTTGAAGTGCTTGTATTTTATCATGGCTAATCCTCGAAAATGAAAACATCCTCTATGTGTTCTTTTTTAAGCGCCTTTGTTATCCGGTATGCTAATTCCAGTGATGGATTGTATCTTCCTTTTTCGAGTGCTATAATGGTCTGTCTTGTCACTTGAACCTTTTCTGCAAGTTCTTCTTGTGTGAGGCCTAAATTTTCTCTTAGAATACGTATATTGTTCTTCATATTTTAGGCTTCTCTTTCTAGTTTGTAGTAGTTGATGGATTTGACAATCGCACCTATTGTTAGGGCTGTTACCATGAATGGGTCAACGTATACCCTTTTTTGCATTGCGTTATAGAGGAGTTCTGTAAGTATACCAATGACGAGTATCGTCATCATAGCCCATGCTGCATTTCTTTCTGCTGCTGCTTCATGTAAGTATTCTCTTTCATCCTTTTTGACTTTCCACATTACATCGAAAAGATCTATGAATACGAAAATTAGCCATGCTACTGTTATGATCGTTCTTTGTTCTGTGTTCAAAGGCGTTAGTTGAATGAGAACAAGGAAACTGATGACTGCTGCAATGTAAACCGCACCCTGCCATGTTTTGATACTAACGCCCCATCCACTATATTTTCTTATTCCAAACCATTCGGGTCTTGCAACTATCATGATAGTGGAATATTTTAAATTATATTTAAATTTTTAACTCCATTTAATGGTCTTGGATTATTCTCTTAAGTTCATTTGAAATTTTAAGTATCTCCTCTGGGGTTAATGTGAAAACTCGCTTTTCCAATAATCTAGGATCTATATGATCCACTATTTCTCTTGGATTTGTTTCTTTACTAATTTCATGGAATGATTGGATAAGGGCGTTCCTGGCTTTTTTCTTTTTATGTTGGAAAAGGGCTCTGCAAGTCCTCTCAAATGTTCCATTAATCTTCTCCCTCGGAGTTAATCTAATAAGGGCAGAATCGACCCTTGGCGGCGGTAAAAAGGCACTTCTTGGAATGTAATCTAGGATCTCGATATTGGCCATGAAATATAAGGCTACTGAGAGGCGTGAATAATCTTTGGTTCCTGGTTTGGCGATCATTCTCTCTGCAAATTCTCGCTGGTACATTAAAATGCCAAAGTCGAAATCATATTCGAGCAGTTTAAATGTTATAGGTGATGATATCTTGTAAGGTAGGTTGGACACTATCTTGTTAAAGTATGGAAAATCAATTTTTAAGGCGTCGCCTATGATTAAATCAACATTCTTATGATTTTTTAACCTGTCTTTTAGGATGGTGGCGACTTTTTTATCTTTTTCGATGGCTATGACTTTTCCTGCCTTTGAAGCTAGGGGGATTGTAAGGGTTCCGATCCCCGGGCCGATCTCTAATATGACATCGTCATCCTTTAAATCGGCATAGGATAATATTTTTTGCCTCTTGGAATCATCGATAAGGTAATGTTGACCTAATCTTTTATTTAAACGGATACCATATTTTTTTAGTATATTTTTAGTTTCAGTTGCTAGATTGTTTACTTTCATTATTTTCTTGGTTCAACCTTTTTTCTGGGCGGTCTTGTGAAAAGTACGTATTTTCTTTTACCCCTCTTTGCCTTACTAACATCTAATTCCATGAGAACCCTTTTAACAAGTATTTTAACGGGATCTGCTAACATGGGGACTCTTTTTTTAATATCCTCAAAGCTTTCGAATTTTTTCTCTTCACGCGCCTTGAGGATGTCCCACATGTGCTTTTTACCAATCCCTGGTAATAATTCTAATTGATGGAGTCTTGTGCTTATGGGTCCTGCTTCATTAAAGAATTTGACGAACTTTTCTTCATTTGATTTTATAATTTCCTCTATGACATAGGGTAATTCAACTCTTGCCGTGGCTGTTAATTCGTTGTGACGGAGTCGCCTGTTTATCCTAGCTATCTTATCCCTTTTACCCCTCCCTATATAAACTTCCTCGTGGATTTCAAGATCCACACCAGGTTTTGGTGTTAATTCTAAAAGCGTGAACTCGTCTTTGCCGATAGCCTGGGCTACTGGCTTTCTTTTGAAACCGCCTAGGCCTTCGCTCACATACCCCAATGGGAGATAGTCTAGGATGATGGCATACTCTTCCATGAGACCCCAACTCAAAAAAATTATCTGTATTTTTCTATTATTTTCAGGATATTCTCAAAATCTTCATTTTTTATAGGTATCCTTTCTTTGGCAAATATTAGACGGATATCCGCAACATCCTCTGGCATGAGATCTGCAAGTCGCACTGCATGTTTCTTTTTTATATTAGGGAGTTCTGTGAGTTCTTCTATCAATTTTTGCGCGTCTTCATAATCTATCTTAGAGAATTTTTTCACATGTTCAAGTGCAAGGTTCTGCTCGTATGTGAATTCATGTTTATCTGCGAATTTTTCCAGGATTACTTTAACTTCTGCCATGGGCACCGGTTCTGTTTCAAGGACTTTTTTACCTATCATCATAGATCACTCTTGCAATTGGAGATGTTCGGGTCTTACAATGAGTTTTTTATCCTTTTTACCATCTTTTATCGTGACAACATATGATTTTCCCATTTTATCAACTATTCGCCCTGTTTTACCATGGAATCGTGGATGTGGCTGTCCCCTGTGGATGCTAGGATCTATTATTATATGTACAAGATCATCCACTTCGAAACTTTGGATTTTCCTTGTTATAGGATTTGTCCTCCCAACTCTTTTAGTCTTTTGAAGTTTATATCTTGTTTTACTCCTGAAACCCTTTGATCTTTTCATATTGTAAACCTCCATGATCTTAAAAAATTAGAATGATCACACAGCAAATTGATTTATTATATTTTCTCACCTAAATATTTTCCCCTTTTGGGGACTCCCACCCTAAGTAAATGACATATTATAGAAGTCCATAAATGCCTATCAAAAGCTACTGATTTCACTTATATAGGGTATTCCCTTCTATCTAGGAAAGATCACCACTACTCATTGGGGGGGCTCTGCACCGTAAAATTTTAAGGTTTTTTTGCTCCCCCCATTAAATGGCCGGTACCTGCCCCCATTACAGTGACTTATACCTTATTAGGATATTTAAAATCTTTTGGAAAAGGGTATCAGTAGTTTCAAGTATTTTTGGGGAGTGAGATTCTAGGGGACTTACATATTCCTTTAGGCTAGTTTAATAGGCTATATTATATGGTATAACATACAAAGTAATTATAAATGAGGTGAATGAATGTGCCGATCGTTTTAGAACCAATACTTACTGTTAATTTCATATTTTGCATGATAATTTTAGTAATGGGGTATTGGGGGTTCCGGAAATTTGAAAATCCCCTTCTATTTTACATTGGTTTATCTTTTGGACTTTTTGGAGTGTCTCATTTGGCCCAGTTAACAGGATACCCTAGCAATACACTGGTTCTTATATTAATCCGAAGCATAGCTTACTTACTGGTCATCTTTGCCCTTTTTAACACCATAAAAAGTGGTTAGCTTTTGTATAAATGAAATGTCGCAACTGTTATGTGTTCTTGGATAGGTGGAAATATTCTGCTTGTCACCTAACATGTGGTTTATCCCATAGTATTATGTCATCCAACTTCTATGACATCAAGTTCGATGCATTCTGCGTGAGTGTTAAGTATTTCACTTATACTGGGTTTTGTCCTTCCATCATCACCTGAAATAAGCTCTTTTATGTAGAGCCCTCCCTCAGTTTTTAATGTAACCTCAAGGGTTCTAGAGTCGATTATGTTCCATTTAATGTCGATTACTCTTCTTTTCCGTATCTTGTCCGCTCTTCTGTGGGCGACTCTCTTTGGGGTTCTTTGTTTAATCAAGTTCAGAGATTTCAGTTTCTCCAAGGTTGATGGTTCGATTTTGTCCTTTAGTTTTACCTTTGCCTTGTAAATTTTATAAGGGGATGAGGTTTTAATTTCTACTTTACGGTTGCGGTTGGAGAATTTTAAATCTAGAACCTCGATTTTGCCCTTAGCGGATTTATTAATTTCTTCAGAAATCTTTTTTAAGTTTATTTTTCTTATCCTAGGTTCTTTGATTTCGAGCACGAAGGGCCTTCCTCTCCCGAGCATTCTCACATCAACATCTTCTCTTCCGGCTCCGTGGAATTTTGATCCTGAACCTTGAGTTGCCTTGAGCACGGGCTCTGCAACTAGTTCTTCGACTGAAGTGGGGTACATTTTACCTGTGAAATTGCACCTTGGACATCCTCGGCCTTTACATTTTCTGCAAGGCCACTTGGTCTGGGGTATGCCTCTTATGAGTTTTCTGTATCTGCCCTCTATAAATAATGGGTTTATCTGTATCCATACTCGTGGTTTTAATTTTCTGAAGTTAACTTTAACAACAATATCAGGGTTTTCGAAGTCTACCCTGCAATTAAATCTTTCTTTTAGGATTTTTCCAAGTTCTCTGTTGATTTCCTTTTTTATGCTTTCAACTTCTATGTTTAATATTTTGTTTATTTCTTCATCAGCGCTTAATAGGTTTTCTGGTAATCTGCTCCCTACTAGTATGGTTGAAAATTCAAGGTTTAATTTTTTTATTTTCTCTTCGACATAGTCTGCTGTTTTTTCAAGATCTTCTAGTATTCCTTTACAGATTTTGCATTTATCAGTTGATTTTTTTAATTTGAAGGTTTTGGTTAGGTTTTCAGCCCTTTTAACATTACCTGGTCCTGGTATAATATCTGAGAATTTGCGTCCCAGACAATTTGGGCATATGCTCCCCTCTGTGATATCCAGTAATTTTTCTAGTCTCTTTTTAGTCTCCATCTTTGACTCCTTAACGTAGGAATTGTTTCACTAATTGTCCCATTGGACCTCCTCTGTTCCGTCTTCCAAGGCCTTTCATGGCCCTTTTAGTAACCTTGTAATACTTTAGGAGTTCTTTCACGTCCTCGTTCCTTGTGCCTGAACCCCTTGCAATCCTTTTTATCCTTGAATGTTTGATCGCTTCTGGATGGTCCAGTTCGTATTCTGTCATGGAATCCATTATGGTAAGGTATTTTTTGATTTTTTCTTCTGTTGCATTGGGCGCGTTTTTTGGCAGTTTATCAAGGCCTGGTATCATGTTTATAACTTGCTGTAGTGGGCCCATTTTCCCCATCATTTCGAATTGTGATTTCATTTCCCTTAGGGTGAATCTGCCTGTGAGGATGGCGTCTACTGTCTCTTCACTTACTTCTTGTTCTTCTGCTATTTCTTCTGCTTTTTCTAGCAAGCTTCTGATGTCACCCATTCCTAGGAGTCTGGATATGAACCTTTCGGGGTCGAAGACTTCGAAATCTTCTAGTTTTTCGCCGGTGCCTATGAATTTTATTGGGGCTCCTGTTTCTGCAACTGCTGATAATGCGCCGCCGCCCTTGGCTGATCCGTCAAGTTTTGTTATTATTATTGACCCGACTGGAGTGCTCTGGGAGAATGCACGGGCTTGTTCTTTTGCTTGTTGTCCTATTGTACCGTCGATTACGAGTATTGTCTCATCTGGTTTGATTGTGGTTGATAGTTGCTCCATTTCTTTGAGTAGGTGTTTTTCTTCTTTGTGGCGTCCTGCCGTGTCAAAAATTATAACGTCGTAGTCTTTGAATTTTTCAAGTCCTTTTTCCGCGATTTCTAGTGGGTTTTTGTTTTCTGGTTCTCCATAGACTGGTATGTTGATTTCTTGTGTGAGTTGTTTTAATTGGTCGAATGCGGCTGGTCTCCATGTGTCTGTACATACTATGGCTGTGTTTAGTCCCTTTTTTTGGAGGTGGCGGCTTAGTTTACCTATGGTGGTTGTTTTGCCGCTTCCTTGCAGTCCTACAAAGAGTATTTTATATGGTTTTTTGTCTATTTTGAGGGGTTTTGGAGTTTCTCCAACGAGTTTCACCATTTCTTCGTATACTATCCTTATAATATGTTCTTTTGGGGTGACACCTTTTGGGGGTTCTTCATTGAGGGCTCTTTCCTCTATTGATTTGGATAATTTGAATACGAGTTTTATATTAACATCTGCTTGGATTAATGCACGTTGTATATCCTTTATAACCTCTTTCACTACTTCTTCATCTACTATGGTCATCCCGGCCAATTTTTTCATGGTCTTTGCAAGACTCTTGCCTAGTTTGCCTAACATGATAATCACTATAGGAAAATTAGATTAATAACTACAAAATTATATTAGAGAATTTCAAATTTATATTTATCGAATATGAAATCCTGTGATGGAAATGCTAAAAATATTGGAGAAAACATTGAAAAAAGCACCCATCATAAAAAAAGGAGAATACAATTACTTCGTGCACCCAATAACTGATGGAATACCACTCACAACCCCAGAAATGCTGGAAGAGGTGGTTGATGAAATAACAAGACGCTATACTCTAGATGTTGATAAAATAGTGTGTATAGAGGCTATGGGCATACACCTTGCCACAGCATTATCACTCAAAACAAGAATACCATTCGTCGTTGTAAGAAAACGCGAATACGGCCTCCCAGGCGAAGTTGCAGTCCACCAAACCACAGGATATAGCGAAGGAGAATTATACATCAACGGCATCCAGGAAGGTGACAGACTCCTTGTCATAGACGACGTCGTAAGTACTGGGGGAACATTATTAGCAGTCCTAGAAGCTCTCAAAAAAATGGACGTAGAAGTGGCTAAAGTCATAGTTATAATAGAAAAAGGCGAAGGTAAAAAACTCGTAGAAGAAAAAACAGGCTACAAAATAAACACACTAATAAAAGTGGATATCATCGATGATAAAATAATAACAAAGCCCACAGAGGAGGCCTAGATTGGCAGATTACCAATTTGAAACACGCAAAGTCATAGAAAAGATTAAAGAGCATAATCCCAGGATAATAGGATTACAGTTCCCAGACGGCCTTAAAATCCATGCATTAAAGCTGGCCCGGCAACTTGAAAAAGAACTCGAGGTTACTGTTATAATATCCGCCGATCCATGTTATGGCGCATGTGACATTGCAGATACTAAACTAGAGAATATAGTCGATCTTCTAATCCATTATGGTCATACACCATTACCACTCGATTATAAGATCCCGGTCATTTTCATAGAAGCATACGCCAAAATTGATATAATACCAGCCCTCAGGTCATCCCTCAGATTATTATCCGCACATAAAAAAATAGGAGTGGCTACCACAACACAACACTTACACCTACTTGATGAAGCCATAAAATTTTTGGAAGATCATGGAAAAAGGGCTTTATCAGCCGAAGGGGTGGGCACGAAAAGGGGACAAGTTTTAGGTTGTAATTTCTCATCGGTTAAAAAATTAAATGTGGATGCTTACTTATTTATTGGTAGTGGAGATTTCCACCCCCTTGGTATAAGATTATCCACAGGGAAACCAGTTATCGCGGCAGATCCATACACTGGAAAGGCAAAAAACATTGAAGATTTTGCTGATAGGATTTTAAGAATAAGATTCGCGACCATTACAAGGGCGAGAGAAGCTGAGAAATGGGGGGTTATAATGTCATCTAAGAAGGGTCAGGAGAGGCTGTCATTGGCTCTCAACCTGAAGCAAGTCCTTGAAGAGTCCGGAAGAGAAGCCTTCATAATAATATTAGAGGATATTTCACCACAGTTACTCGTCCCATTCAGGGAATTGGATGCTTTTGTAGTTTCTGCTTGTCCAAGAATGCCCATAGATGATTATCAGCTGTATGATAAGCCCATTTTAACTCCCATAGAATTGGAGATGGTCCTTGATAAAAGAAGATGGGAGGATTATACCCTAGATGAAATCATATTCTAAGGTATACAAAGTATATATATGAGAAAATAAAAAGGTAAATTTAGAAGGACTTACACTATTTTTTTATATTAATCTTATTGAGGTGAATTGATGAAGGCAAAATCTGGGGATTTTGTTTTTCCCGGGGACTCTTTAGCAGTAATAGAAGAATTCGTACCAGCAGAGGGGACATACGAAGAAAAGGGTAAAATAAAATCACTCTTTGTAGGCGAAGTTGCAAGGGATGAGAAAAATAAACGCATAAAAGTCATATCAAAGACAGAAACACCCCCACTATTAAAAGAGGGTGTAGTAGTCATCGGAGAAGTTATTGAAGTGAAGGGTCAGAGGGCCCTAGTGAAGATACACCATGTTAAGGGCAGTTCAAGAGCTCCCGTAACATCATTCGTGGGTGCAGTTCACATTTCACAAGCGACAAATGGCTACCTATCAAAGTTGACAGAAGCCTTTAGGATAGGTGACATAGTTGAGGCTCGTGTAAGCAGACTAGTGGGATTAACTGGTATAGACCTCCAAACCACCCAGAGAGGCCTTGGGGTTATAAAGGCTATGTGTACCCGTTGCAGACACTTCATGAAAAAAGCAGGAAAAGATGAGGTTGTCTGCCCAAATTGTGGAAACAGGGAGAAAAGGAAACTCTCCACGGATTATAGGCTCAAATAGTATTGGAGGAGAGAAAGTGAAGATTATCCGCGATGAAAAAGATGAAATGGAAATAATATTTGAAGGTGAAACCCACACACTCTGTAATGCTTTGCGTAAAATACTATTAGAAGACGAAACCGTGAAAGCTGTGGCATATTCCATAGACCATCCCATAATAGGGGAACCCCACATGTACATAAGAGGGGATAACCCGCGAAAATCCCTTAAAAGAGCGGCTAAGACGCTTAAAGAAAAGTCTAAAGAATTCAAGGATCTTATAAAGCGGTCTAGTCCATGAAAGAGAAAAGATTCAGGAAGATAAAATCCGAGATAAGAATTTTAGGGATCGATGACGCCCCATTCACGCCCCATACTAAAGATGATGTTCTGGTTGTTGGCACAGTCTTTAGGGGCGGTTCATGGTTGGACGGTGTTCTAACAACCCATATAAAAGTTGATGGAACTGATTCTACATCTAAGATAATTGAAATGGTTAAAAATTCAAGACACTTCGACCAATTGGGTGTTATAATGCTAGATGGGATAACACTAGGCGGTTTCAATGTCGTTGACGTGGAAAAGGTATTCAAAGATACTGGTTTGCCGATTATAGTTGTTATAAGGAAAATACCTGATTTTAAAAGGATAAAGAAGGCCCTCAAAGGAAAATTTGAGGATTGGGAGCGGCGATGGGATGCTATAAAAAGGGCTGGTGAAATATACCCAGTAAAGGTTGAGGACACCATCTACATACAAGTGAAGGGTATAAAATTGGAGGATGCCATAGAGATAGTTAAGATTTCAACAACAAGGAGCGCGATCCCAGAGCCTATAAGAGCAGCCCATCTTATCGCAGCAGGAGTTGAAAAGGGCGAATCCAAGGGTAACGCCTAGACGTAGAGGGTGATCAAAATATACAAGAATCCTCTGCTAACAGTGGATATTGTTATCATCTGCCCCGATGATAATATCATACTCATCAAAAGAAAGAAAGACCCATATAAAGGGTTCTGGGCGCTTCCAGGCGGCTTCGTAGAATATGGGGAGAAAGTTGAGGAAGCAGCTTTAAGAGAAGCATATGAAGAGACAGGCTTAAAGGTAGAGTTAGATCATCTTCTAGGTGTTTATTCAGATCCAGATCGCGACCCCCGTGGACATGTTATAAGCATATGTTTCATAGCCCATCAAATTGGTGGAAAATTAAAGGCAGATACAGATGCCAGTGAAGTTTCCAAGTTCAGATGGGAAGAACTGAAGAAGATAAAATTAGCATTTGATCATGCCACAATACTCAAGGATGCATACAAATTCATAAAAAATTATAAAAAGTAAAAATGTACAGAATAGAGGTCACTGGTAAAAATATCAATGAATAGTTTCTTCATAATCAGGGAGGAAGAAGATGGAATTTTGTCCAAAATGTGGAGCTATAATGTTCCCAGACAAAAAAAAGTTTAAATGTAAATGTGGATATGAAAAGAAGATCACAAAGGAATTATCGAACAAGTACAAGATAGCTGAGAAGATTGAAAGCAAGGAAAGCGTCATATTCACAGGTGAAGATGTTAAAACCCTCCCCACAACCAAGGCCGAATGTCCGAAATGTGGGAATAAAGAAGCGTTTTGGTGGATGCAACAGACAAGAAGGGCCGATGAAGCCGAAACCCGCTTTTTAAGATGCACCAAATGTAAATATACATGGAGGGAATACGATTAAAGACCTCAATAAAATCTTTAAAGATTTGAAAAAGAATATCCCCAAGATAGAATTCAAAAAATACAACCCACAAGATATGATAGGATTCGAAAAAACCAAGAAGATTTTAGAGGATAAGAAAAGCGAAATTATATTATATGCTGGCGTTTTCATAGGCATACTATTTCTAATATTAGGCATTCTATATTTGAATTCACCCGTTAAAAAGGTAGCAGATAATGTCATATTTGGTGAACACGCCATTATAGCAACCTTTCTCATGATAATAGGGATCCTAATTATAGTAACTGCACTAAAAGATAAAATCATTTCAAAAACACCATTAGCTGACATCTATACTGAGATGAAAGCTGTTGAAAATGAAAAGGATAAAAAAAGATAAAAAGAATAACATCGAATATTCCTTTTCATGAAAGATCATACCCCCCTACAAGAATTTTTAAAGAGAAAGTTGAGGAGGACTATAAATGTTTAAGGCGGAACTGAATGACCCTAACATTCTACGGACAAGTTTTGATGCTATTTCATCGATTGTTGATGAAGTCCAAATACAAGTAGACAGTGAAGGCATGCGATTAGATGCCCTTGACAGGAGCCATATAACCTTCGTACACCTTGAACTTCATAAAGAACTTTTTGATGAATACGAATGTCCAGAACCTGAAAAGATCAACATAGATACAGAGGAACTCATGAAGGTCCTCAGACGCGCCCGGGCAGGTGATCGTCTAATAATGACAAGTGATGATACCAACCTTATATTAACCTTTGAAGGCGAGGCCACACGCCAATTCAAGATAAGATTAATAGATATCGAGTATGAAACCCCTCAGCCCCCAGAGATAGGATATGAAAACGAGTTTGAGGTTCCATTTTCGCTTTTGAAAGATGCGATAGCAGATATCGACATATTCTCTGATAAGATCACATTCAAGGTTGACGAAGAAAAATTCATAGTATCTGCCACAGGAGAATTTGGCGATGCCATGATAGAATATTATCATGGCGAAAAAATAAAAGAACCCGCGAGAAGCGTATATTCACTCGACAAGATCAAAGAGATGCTAAGAGCCGACCGCTTTTCTGAAACAGCCATTATAAACCTTGGAAATGACATGCCCCTCAAGTTAACATTAAAAATGCCAAATGATGAAGGCGAATTAAGCTTCCTCCTTGCACCACGCTTAGAAGCCGAAGAATAATATGGGGATGAATAGGTTTGGATGATTTCTTCAGGGAACTTAGGAGAATACAAAAAAAGGAGAGAGACAAACGTGGACTTGCAAGGGTAGGTGATGACTTCTACAAGAAAACCCATGATTACATGAAGAAACTCATGGGCACCTTAAGCAAAGACCCATTAAATAGCAGGGGACACCACCTTTTAAGGGATGTTCAAAGGATAACCACGGAAATATGCGAACGTAGGGAACATAAAATAACTGATATCGCGGTCATGAACGTCCAAAGATCATATAATCTTTTCAATAAAAACCCCAAATTAGACCTAGAGGATAAAAGTCCACCTAATCTAACCCCTGAAGAAAAGAAATTATATTCATCTATTATAAGTCTTTTAATTGAACACCGCTCTAGAGTATTCCCAATATTACAAAGCAAACCAACAAACACAGAAAAATCCAATGAAAAAAGAATAAAATCTGCCGAAAACGAAATCGAAACGCTCATAGTATATGATGAGGTGCCATCGGCAGTTGTTGGAGTCGATGAAAAAGTCTATGGACCATTCAAACCCCAAGATATTGTCAGATTACCATCAATCACCGCAAGGATATTTGTAGATTCTGGCAAAGGACGGCTTATTAAACATAAATAATCTAACACTACCAAAGTTATAAATAGACGATCATTGATATAATAGCATGCAAAAAATAATAATTATCATGAAGATTATTTTTTTCACATTACAATGGTATTCCGAGGTGATTACAAAATGAAGATTCCAAAGGAAAGAAGGACTTACTGTCCACATTGTAGGAAACACACCATCCATGAAATACTAGAGTCAAAAAGGCGTAAAGCAAGCGAATTAAAATGGGGTCAGAGACAATTCAGGAGGGTTACCGCAGGTTACAGGGGATATCCAAGACCATTACCCTCAGGTAATAAACCCGTGAAAAAATTAGACTTACGCTTAAAATGTAAAGAATGCGGAAAATCCCACACAAAAAGAAGAACATTCAGAGTTGGAAGAGTCGAATTCACCACATAATTGGAGGGTGTGGCCATGTTCTATGAGAGTAGGAGCAACTTTTTACGGGTTAAATGCCTAGATTGTGGAAACCAACAGATAGTATTCGACAGGGCCGCATCCTATGTACAATGCATAATATGTGGTAAAACATTAGTTGAACCAACTGGTGGCAAAGCAAAAATAAAGGCCCAGATCCTAGAGGTTTTAGACTAAGGTGTTTTCATGGTTAGAAGGAGAAAAGAGTGGCCTGAAGAAGGTGAATTAGTAGTTGCAACTGTACATAAAGTTTTAAGTTATGGTGCATTCGCAAAACTTGAAGAATATCCTGGTAAAGAAGCTTTCATACACATTTCAGAGGTTTCATCTGGTTGGGTTAAGAATATAAGAGATTTTGTCAGGGAAAATCAAAAGATCGTAGCTAGGGTGTTAAGAGTCAACCCTGAAAAGGGACATGTCGACGCTTCCATGAAACGTATAAGAGATGATCAGAGACGTAAAAAGATACAAACTTGGAAGATTGAACAAAAGGCTGAAAAGTTTTTAGAATTAGCAGCTAAAAGTCTAGGTAAAAACCTTGATCAAGCCTATGAAGAAGTAGGCTATGATCTGATGGACATATTCGGCGATCTTTACGGTGCATTTGAAACAGCAGCAGATGAAGGTGAAAAAGCATTAATAGAAGAGGGAATCCCCAAAGATTGGGCTAAGGCGATTACCAAAGTCGCTAAGAAGAATATAAAACCCCCAGAGGTTCAAGTAACTGGTTATGTTGATATTAAATCCTATGCACCTAATGGTATAGAGATAATTAAAAAGGCCCTCAAGGCTGCTCAGAAAGTAGGGGCAGTTGTACAGGCTGTTGGAGCACCCCGTTACCGTTTAGTAGTTAAATCGACAGATTATCCAACAGCCGAAAAGAAGCTTAAAAAGGCCGCGGAGAAGTGTATAGATATCATAACGAAAGAAGGAGGAAAAGGAGAATTCCATCGTGAATTAACATGAAAATGCGAAAATGTTCTTCTTGTGGAGAATACACATTAAAAGAAAAATGCCCATATTGTGGGATTAAAACAAGGAATGTAGCCCCGCCAAAATATTCCCCAGAGGATAAATATGGGAAATATAGGCGCATTTTAAAAAAACAAATGCTATTTAACAAATAATGGGGGGTAAAAATGAAAGAAACAATAATAAAGGTTTTAGAAGAAGTGAAATTAGATCAGCCAATATTCATAGAAGCTCTACCAGGTATAGGACACGTGGGAAAATTAGCCGCTGATCATATCATCGACGAATTAGAGGCCACTAAATTCGCAGAACTTTACTCACCATCATTTCCTCCACAAGTTCTAGTGGATGACAACGGCATTATAGAACCTATGAAAAACGAATTTTATTACCTGAAATCAGTCGGCAAAGAAAAAAGAGACTACATAATACTAATTGGTAACACACAAGGACTTTCACCAGAAGGACAATATGAAATCTGTGGCATGATACTAGATTTTGTGGAAAAACATGGCGTCAAAGAGATATACACCCTCGGAGGATTAGCCACAGGCCAACCAGTCGAAGTTTCAAAAGTCTACGGCGCCGCCACCAACATAGAGCTTGCCAAAAAATTAAAAAAGCATGGAGTCATTTTAAGGTCAGCTGATGGTGGTATAATCGGTGCCTCAGGTTTACTACTAGGAATGGGAAGTCTCAGAGGGATGGAAGGCGTCTGTCTCATGGGTGAAACACCAGGATATTATATAGATGCCGAGGCCGCGAGAGCACTGCTCAACGTCCTCATGGAATTACTAAACTTAGAAATAGACACCGAAAAACTTGAAGAAAGAGCTAGGGAAACCCGTAAGATGATATCAAAGGCTCAGCAAATGGAACAAGAAATGATAGAGAGGATGACGCTCAAACCAGGCGAAGAAGACCTCAGATACATAGGCTGATCCCAGATGATAATAAACGCGGATCTACACATACACAGTTGCTTTTCTCAAGCAACATCCCAGAAGATGACAATAGAGAACATAGCCCCACAAGCAAAACTTAAAGGCCTAGACCTTGTAGGTACCGGTGACGGATTCCACCCCAAGTGGCTTAAAATGATCATAGAAACCACAGAGGCCACAGAGGATGGTATATATTCCCATGAAGACTGCGATTTCATAATAACAAGTGAAGTTGAAGACTTGAGACGAGTCCATCATCTCCTAATTTTACCATCCATAGAAACAGCCATGGAATTAAAAGAAAAGTTACCATCATCCAACATTAACAAAGAGGGCAGACCCAAGGTTAGAATGCGAGGGTCGGAGATAATGGACCTCGTACATGAATATGATGGTCTTATCGGCCCATCCCATGCATTCACACCATGGACCAGCTTATACAAATCCTATGATAGTTACAAGGACTGTTATGGCAAAGCACCTGATTTTCTGGAATTGGGCCTTTCAGCCGACACAGACATGGCTGACAGGATAAAAGAACTTCAAGACATACCATTTTTGACGAATTCCGATGCACATTCCCCTTGGCCGCACCGTCTCGGCAGAGAATTCAACCAATTAGAGGTAGATGAAATTTCTTTTTCTTCTATTAAAAGGTCTATAATAAGGAAGAATATATGTGCAAATTATGGTTTCGACCCAAGGCTTGGTAAATATCATCTCACAGCATGCACGCGCTGTTACAAAGTCTATGAACCTGAGGAGGCCATAAAACTTAGCATGAAATGTTCATGTGGTGGGACCATCAAAAAGGGTGTAGATTATCGGATCCATGAAATAGCCACATGGAAAAAGCCACATCATCCAAGCCATCGCCCACCTTATATCCATATCATGCCACTTGCCGAAATAATTAGCATGAAGCATGGGAAGGGTGTTACAACACGTCATGTCCAGAGGATTTGGGGAAAACTTGTAGAAGAGTTCGGCAATGAAATAAAAGCGCTCCTTGACGCTCCATTAGATAGAATAAGGGAAGTAGATGGCGAAACCGCCCTTGCAATAAAAGCTTTTAGGAACGGTTCCCTCATCATAATACCTGGTGGTGGGGGCAGATACGGTGAAATAAGATTTCCAGAAAACACCTTGGACGCTTATTTCAAATAGGATTTTAAGTCAATGACACAAGTGCTCATGGATCAAGGATATTAAAGATTAGGGTATATTAAGGGTATCGAAATATGAGAATCAGCTGGATTAAGTGTAATCTTCTTTTGGTGAACGGACCCGCCGGGATTTGAACCCGGGACCTTCGGATTAGGAGTCCGATGCCCTATCCAGGCTAGGCTACGGGCCCCCCATGGTGAATATTTTTTTGTAGCGGACCCGCCGGGATTTGAACCCGGGACCTTCGGATTAGAAGTCCGACGCCCTATCCAGGCTAGGCTACGGGCCCTTCTATTCTATGGATAAAAAAATTGTAAATTTTTAGTATATAAATATTTGTCTCTTACATGTATATTGGTGTTTCTGTTGGTGTTGTGGGTGTTTCTGTTTTGTGCACTCTTTCTGCTAATTTTTTAAGTCTTGATTCGATTGCTTGGGCTTCTTCTAATAATGGTTTTGGGTCTACTTCGAGGCCTAGCATTTTATTGAGGACTTCGACTACTTCTGCTGCTGCTCTTGGATCAGGATAGGGTGTTAGTATCTCGCCGAATAGGCAAGATGCTGGTATGTTTTCTATGGCGCATCTTGTTAGTAATGTTCCTGAGATCCCGTTTATATTTCCGAATGGTAGTATGGGTATGTCCAGTTCTCCAAGTCTTTTCAAGGCGTCTTTACTGTTAGCTGCTCCTGCGACTAGGTGTGATTTTTGTCTTACGATGACGCTGTTAAATGTTATTAGTTCTTTGCTATTGTTCCTTTTCATCCATTTTACCATTGCATTGGTCATGTCGTAGACTACTGATGATGGTAGGATGAAATCTGATAGGAAGAGTACTAGTCCTTCTCCTTCATATATTCTGAAGGGGTGTATTGCAACACCCCTGTAGAGGACTGCTAAGGGTGGGAAATATTTAGAATCGATGTATCCTATTTCCCTCATTTTGAGGTCGTCTACTAGGAGCCATCCTACGATGTTACCTATCAGACCCAACCCTGGGGATCCTTCGAGGACTATGGCGTTTTCAATTTCTTCAGATACTATTGTGCATGATTCATTTTTTGTTTCGACCTTCATGGTGGTGCACCACCGCCCCCTCCTATGTTTTTACCAGTGATGGGGTCTATATGGATTTCTCCTATGATTTTACCATTTTTTTCTATTGGCACTACATATACTGGTTCCCCGCCTATGGTGACGAGGCGTGGGGTTCCTGCTGTAGCGCCTTTTTCTTTTATGTACCCTTGAGCTATATTTTGGGCTTCTGATGGACTCACGGGATAACCTCCATTACTTCCAATGCTAATACCATTTGAAGAACTGCCAGATCCCCCTGCACTTCCACTTGCGCCACCCCCAGTACCTGTTGAACCACCGCCTGTTGAACCGCCACCTGCTCCGCTAGCTCCTCCTGCTCCATCCCCGGTCCCTGGTGAGGGTGGGATTGTGCCATCAGGGTTTGTTGGTTGCCATAAAATTTCGGGATTGTTACTTATCTGGTAACTTGCTGCGATGGCTCCGATGATTAAAACTATCGTCACTGAAATTATAATCTTTGAGTCTATCATCGATTTTCACCTTCTATCATTTATCAGATCATATTATGTTTTTTTAATATAAAAATTGTATAGTATTATCCATTCATATTTTTTTATGATTTTATTAATTTCTGTTAATTTTTTATTCTAGTATAAATATTTTTCACTTTTTTTTTAATTGAAAAACTTATAACATTTAAAAATATTTATATAACTTTGATGGTTTTTTTGAATTCTAAAAAGAAGAGGTGATACACTTGAGCGAAAGGATTGTTATATCGCCGACTACTCGACAGGAAGGCCACGCAGAACTTGTCTTGGAAGTCGATGACGAAGGGATTGTGACAAAGGGGCGATACTTCAGTATTACTCCTGTAAGGGGTCTTGAAAAGATGCTACTTGGGAAGGCCCCTGAAACAGCACCCGTCTTCACACAGAGAATTTGTGGAGTCTGTCCCATACCCCACACATTAGCATCAACAGAAGCCGTGGAAGATTCACTCGACATCGAACCCCCAAAAGCCGCTAAATTACTCCGAGAATTAACATTAGCCGCGCACCACGTAAACAGTCATGCAATACACCATTTCCTCATAGCACAAGACTTCGTACCTGAAAACCTCATGAAAACAGCCATAGAATCAGTATCAGAGATAAGGAAAAACGCCCAATACGTAGTGGACATGGTTGCTGGAGAAGGTATACACCCCTCAGATGTTAGAATAGGGGGAATGGCAGATAACATAACAGAACTCGCAAGAAAAAGATTATACACGAGACTAAAACAACTCAAACCAAAAGTAAACGAACACGTAGAACTCATAATAAGCTTAGTCGAAGAAAAAGGACTCCCAGAAGGACTAGGAGCACACAACCAGCCAACACTGGCAACACACCAAATATATGGTGACAGGACAAAATTCGACCTAGACCGCTTCACAGAAGTCATGCCAGAAAGCTGGTACGACGACCCAGAAATAGGCAAAAGAGCATGTTCAACAATACCCTTATACGATGGAAGAAGCGTGGAAGTAGGGCCAAGAGCCAGGTTTGTCGAATTCCAAGGCTTCAAAGAAAGAGGCGTTGTGGCACAACACGTCGCCAGGGCGCTTGAAATGAAAACCGCACTCTCAAGAGCCATTGAAATATTAGATGAGCTTGACACTTCAGCACCAGTAATGGCAGACGTTGACATAACTGGAACAGGCAAACTAGGTGTTGGTGCAATAGAAGCACCAAGAGGATTAGACGTTCACATGGCCCAAGTAGCCGATGGTAAAATACAATTCTACAGCGCACTTGTCCCAACAACATGGAATATACCAACAATGGGGCCCGCAACCGAAGGCTTCCATTATGACTATGCTCCACATGTCATACGGGCATATGATCCATGTCTATCATGTGCAACCCACGTGATAGTCATCGACGACGAAGATAAAACTCCTATAAAAAGTGAAATGGTCAGGATCTAAAGCATGCCATACGAAGCTGAGATTCTAGTAGTGGGCTGTGGAAACATCCTATTTAAGGACGACGGCTTCGGCCCGGCAGTAATCCAAGCCCTTGAAGAACACTTCAAGGACAAGAAAATGCCAGATAACATTCTATTCATAGATGCAGGTACCGGCGGCCCACATTATGTGTTCTCACTTCCCCACGAATCCTGGAGGAAGATAATAGTCGTGGACGTCGTGGAATTCGACGCAGAACCCGGAACCTTGAGAAAATTTGATCTTGAAGAGATCCCAAAAGGATCCTATGAGAACATGCATTCATGGCCGGTGAACCAGCCCCTCCATGAACTCAGCAAAAAAATCGAAGTGGTGGTAATAGGGTGTAAACCAAAGGAAATATCCGCCCCCTACGTGGAAATGGGCCTCACACCCCCAGTCGAGAAGGCCATTCCCAAGGCGGTTAAGATGATTTTAAAAGAAATTGGGGTTTACCAATGAGCTTAATTGCCCGTATTAAAAGATTTTTAGGATTGGAGGCTAAACCTGAAAAGGAAGAAAAACCTGTTGAAGTTCCAAAAGAGGAGGTTGAGAAAGTGGCTGAAGAAGAAAAAGCAAAACCAAGAATAGGTTACATCCACCTAAGTGGGTGTACAGGAGATGCAATGTCGTTAACAGAAAATTACGACATCCTTGCAGATTTACTAACTGACATGGTAGAGATAGTTTACGGACATACCTTGGTGGATGTATGGGAAATGCCCGAGATGGACCTCGCCCTAGTAGAAGGATCCGTATGCCTGCAAGATGAGCACAGCATAAAAGAATTGAAGGAGGTAAGAGAAAAAGCCAAACTAGTATGTGCATTTGGATCATGCGCTGCAACAGGCTGCTTCACAAGATATGCGAGAGGAGGCCAACAAGCACAACCAGCACACGAATCTTTCGTACCCATATCATCTATAATAGATGTTGACTTGGCACTGCCAGGATGCCCACCCTCACCCGAGATCATAGCCAAAGCCGTTGTAGCACTTTTAAACGATGACATGGACTACCTTAAACCTATGTTAGATCTTGCAGGCTATAATGAGGCTTGTGGATGCGACTTGCAGACCAAAATAGTTAACCAGGGCCTTTGCATAGGCTGTGGTACATGTGCCATGGCATGCCAGACCCGAGCCCTTGAAATGGTTAATGGAAGACCTGAACTCAACAATGACCGTTGCATAAAATGTGGAATATGCTACGTCCAATGCCCAAGGAGTTGGTGGCCAGAAGAACAGATAAGGAAGGAGTTAGGATTATAGGGAGGCTGTGAAGATGGTTTTAGGAAAATACAAAGAAGTATTTGCTGCCCGATCAACTGATAAAGAGATTTTGAAGATTGCACAGGACGGTGGGATTGTAACAGGACTACTATCATATGCTCTCGATGAAAAGATAATTGAGGGTGCAGTGGTCGCTGGTCCAGGAGATGAATTCTGGAAACCAGAACCTATGGTTGCAATGACATCAGATGAGCTGAAAGCAGCTGCAGGCACAAAGTACACGTTCTCTCCAAATGTTTGGATGCTTAAAAAGGCTGTTAGACAATACGGTATAGAAAAACTAGGTACAGTGGGCATACCCTGCCAGTTAATGGGTATAAGGAAGATGCAAACATATCCATTCGGTGTCAGATTCCTCGCTGATAAGATAAAATTACTCATTGGAATATTCTGCATGGAGAACTTCTCGTACAGTTCATTACAGACATTCATCTCTGAAAAGATGGGACTCAGCCTAGAACTAGTAGAGAAAATGGACATAGGTAAAGGAAAATTCTGGGTCTACACCCAGGATGATGTCTACACTCTACCACTTAAAGAAACCCATGGATATGAACAAGCCGGTTGCAAAGTATGCAATGATTATGTAGCTGAACTTGCAGATGTGTCAACAGGATCTGTAGGCACTCCCGACGGATGGTCTACCGTATTTCTAAGAACGGATACGGGGGAGTCAATATTCAAGGATGCGCTTGAAGCAGGTTTATTCGAGACCAAACCTATAGAAGAGGTTAAACCGGGCCTAGGATTGCTTGAAAAGTTGGCATCACAGAAAAAGGAAAAGGCAGAGAAGACTATTGCCGAGAGGAAGGAGATGGGGTTACCCACACCCTATTAATCCTCTTATTCTTTTTTTATTTTAGAGCCTATATTTTTGGCAGTATCTTCATTATAGAGGGTAATATGACTATTAAAAGTATCATATAGATTATACCTATGATTATCCCTGCAATGGCTAGATATTTTCCATTTAGCTCCTTTTCCTTGATTTCTCTGAGGGCTAGTATGCCGAATATTATTGCTAATATTGCCTTCTCTGCTCCAAGAAGCTGTATGAAAGCGCATATTCCAATAGCTATACTTGCAATGGCAAAATTACTCCTCATATCAACTCACCTCTACTTAAAAGATTTTTCATAGCATTTTTAAATGCCTCGTACATTTCTTGGTTATATGCTATGAATAGTATTTTCTCTATTTCTTCAGGGGATTCTTTTACGGCTTCTATCATGGCTTGGGCTGCTTTGTCTTTTGGCACTCTACCGACACCTGTGCCCATACCAGGAAAGGCTATTGATGAAATTTTAAGTTCAGACGCCTTTTTTAGGGCTGCAAGTGTCGCTTTCTTTATTGCTCTTATATTTGATGGTTGTGCAGGCTCTTCCATTGTAGGTGCATGTATAACATACTTTGCCTTTAATTTCCCTGCGGTTGTTGCTATGGCCTCACCTACTGGTATGGGCGCCTTTGAAATCGCTTCTTTTTCTATATCAGCTCCTCCTTTCTCTTTTATTGATAGGGCCACGCCTCCACCCATTAGACCATAAGAATTCGCAGGGTTAACTATAGCATCAACTTTGATGTTAGTAATATCACCCTTTTTTACTTGGATTTTATTTTCTTTGTATTGCAAAGTCCTTAACACTCCTTTTGGGTAATTTATTGGCCATTATTACTAATCCAAAACCTCGATCGCTATTAATGAACAAGTTGTCGAATTTGAAAAGATTTTTTAGTATGGGTGCGCTCATTTTTTTCATCCGCCTTAATAGAGTTGGCAGGGTTTGTGGGACGTTGCTTTTGTCCTCCTTTATGGTCTTTTTTTGCATTTTTTCCTCAATTTTTAAATAGGTTCCTAGGAATAATCTGATGAATGGGAAACCGTAGCATAGTATCCTTGTAGGTTTTAGATTTGCCTTTTTCAATTTATTTTTGATTTCGTCCTTGGAGTATCTTCTAAGGTGGCCGGCTTGCTCGTCTCTTATGTTCCAAAGCTTTTCATTGTGGGGTACGCTGATTAATAGAACTCCATCATCTTTTAACCATGAATTGATCAATTTTAATAACTTTAAATCTTCATATAAGTGTTCTAGCATTTCAAAACAGATTATAAGATCATATTTTTTCCCTGGTCGGAATTTTAACGCGTTTATATTATGTAGTTTGACTTTTGGATGATTTTCCATTTTCTCAATTTTTTTTCGGGTCATCTGGATTGAATTTCTTGAAATATCAACAGCATCAACTTCATATCCTCTCTGAAGCAAATCCACTGTATAATATCCATACCCACAACCTAAATCTAATGCTACTTTACCATTCACATTCTTTTCAATGTCGTCTAAAAGATCATCAATTAGACCTTTAAGATAGAGGCCTACTGGCCCTTCTAAGATCATAGAATTCACCCCCAATTTTAGAGAAGAGGATTGAACCCCCCAAACATGATGTGAAAAAAATCTTCTATATCTTATTCCTTTCTGCGAAAATGGTATATAAAGTTTTGGCGAGAAAATAGTTTTTATTCAGTTATAACTTGGCAGCTGTCTTTTTCAACGATTATTGTATGTTCTGCTTGTGATACCCATGCGCCACTCTTTTCTCGGAGTACGTGGTATGGATAGATCGCCCGTGATTGTATTAATAGTCTCATGGAAGCGTTAAGTCTCTTAGGGTCGAAATGTTCTGTTAGCCACCTTTGGGCGAATGGTAAACTTTTGTATTCTTGTTTTATCTTTTTGAGAACATTTCTTGCATGGGCTATTCTGAGGGGTCTATCCCTTAAGAATCTGAAAATATATGTTTGAGGCATGTCGGTTACATATCCAATGCCGTCTGTTGCGAATGGTTCGATGGCGAGAACATCTCCTTCTTCGAGTTTATGGGTATTTTTCTCGTTAATATTAGGTACTGATAACCCTGAATGTAGTATCCATCTATCCATACTATGACCGGTGAGGTTGGCTACTGGTTTGAAACCGAAATCATTTATGGTGTCTTGGATGATCTTCCCTATTTTTTCAAGTTCTACACCAGCTTTTATTATGCTTATAGCATTTTCAAGGGCGCTCTGGGACGCTTCGATCATTTTCAAGTTTTTTTCGAAATTTTTATCATGATCTCCTACGAGGATGCTTATGGCGGTGTCGGCTATATAACCATTTACATGCGCGCCCATATCTAATTTTACAAGGTCCCCACGTTTAATCAAGGTTTTGTCGTTGGCTGGGGAAGTGTAATGTGCTGTTATATCATTTATTGAAACATTACAGGGGAACGCTGGTCTAGCCCCTTCTTTTATGATATTATCTTCAACGAAATTTACAAGTTCTATAACTGGTAGATCTTCCTGCACGAGTTTGAAGGCTTTCTTCCGGATCTTTGATAGTATTTTCCCAGCTTTTCTGTATTCTTCTTCCATGATGATCACATGTTATGGTCAATAGTGAAATTTTAATCTTATAAACCTATATATATCGTTAGTTAAAAGAATATATGTGAGGGAGTGGTATGGCTACAGGTAGTATTATAATACCCCAGAATTTAATGATTTTGATTTTGGCTTTCATAGCATTTGTAGCTATAGTTATAATTGCCATCCAATGGAGGAAGGTCAGGGAAGTGCAGAATAATGTTCTATTGCTTGAGAAGGAGATAGAACTCAGGAAAATTTCACTTGTTGAAAAGGATCTTGAATCTAAGCGTTTAATGGAGACAACAATACCCCTTCCAAAGGAGCAGCAGGAGAAATTAGCGAAGATAAGAAAAGATACCAAGAATATAATGCAAAGAATAGGATATCTTCACAGTGAAATAAGTGAAAGATTAGCTAGACTAGAAGCCCAAACAGAATTCAGAAAACTCGAAGAAATGCTAAAAGACATAGAAAAAAAGGAAAAAGAGATGGATAAAATTTTGAAAAAGGTGAGGGATTAGTATGAGCGCATTAGAACTTTTAGCTATACTCATACTCGCAGGGGCTATAATAGTCTTATTATATTATTATCTCATGGAATCCAGTAATTTTAAGACACGCCTAAGATCCCGTGTTTATAATATGGGGGAAAAACTTACTGAAGAGGAAGGTGGACGCATGAGCGTAAGCGAAAAAGTATCCGATGTGAGCGACAGGATAATACACAAAGTAAGAGAAGTGCCCATCAGCACAGATATAATATCAAGTAAAATAGACGCTTTCCTAGAAGAAAAAAGCGACGAACTAATAAAAGACTGGGAATTAGCCACAAAAGATGACATAAAAACTTTACAAAGCAGATTAGACCTAGTATCACGTAATATAAGCGAATTAGAACAGAGATTCAATGAATATAGAGGTTATACTAATAAAAAACTCGAATCACTAGATAAAAGAGTTAAAAAATTAGAAGATAAAATAAAGTGAATCACACACTTTCACAAAATAACCCCCCACCTTAACACAAAATTGGGGAGACTAACCCCATCCACACAAATTTATACAGGTAAATCGCCACAACCTGTAGAGCACCCCCAAAATTCAACCAAAACACTTTAAACAAAAAAATCCCATTTTTAGTATGCGAACTTTTGTGAATAATAAATTCTAAAAACCACTCCCTCATAAAATTGACCCCACCTCAAGATAGAAGAGTTCATTCACCAAAAAATAAGGTTATTCCACTCTATGGGACCCTACACTAATAAAATTAAATCTTCCCAGAAAATCGTTAAATGATCGATAAATAAGATCCGAAGAAATGTTAGGGGAAAGATTTATATAATGTTATTATATAATCTATTATTTAGCGGGGTGGGGTAGTCTGGTGATCCCGCGGGGCTCATAACCCCGAGATCCCTAGTTCAAATCTAGGCCCCGCTATCAAATACTATTCTTTGATGGAGTAAGCCGAAGGGCAGCTACCGGCCCCCATCACATATTCATTGTGTGGGGGCTGAGGAAACTCCCCCCATCATACAGGATCCACGGTGCCGCAAGGCATCAGCCGAGAGGCTGGGCTCTGGAGCAGAAACGACACGTCCCCCATTGGATGATAATGAGACCCCACACCAAATTAAAGGGGTTGATTGACAGTGGGGGGATCGGTGAAACGGCCAACCCGTGGGATGCAAGGGCAAATACTGCCAATGAGTACTGTACGAGGCAGAGGTGGCCCGCATAGATGAATGCTGCCATGAACAGAAGGGGGGTTACTCTCGGCATGCTCCATCTAATATATTATAGCATCCTTCATCCTCTGGAACAGACCCTTTTCTTTTTTGATCTCGTCACCGCTAATCCTTGCAAATTCTCTTAAAAGTTCTTTTTGTCTCTTATTCAGCTTTTGTGGTGTTACAACCCTCACTTTCACATATAAGTTCCCACGGCCCTCCCAGTTGATATGAGGCATCCCATAACCTTTTATACGGAACGTGGTTCCGGTTTGGGTTCCTGGGGGTATTTTAAGTTTGATTGGTTTTTCCATGGTTGGGATTTCTACTATATCTCCTAGAGCTGCTTGGACGAAACTTATTGGTTTTTCAAAATAGAGGTTAGCTCCTTTCCTTTCAAATAATTTGTGCGGTTTTATTTTTATCGTCACGTAAAGGTCGCCTGGGGGCCCGCCCTTTGGGCCCATTTCACCTTCTCCTGGAATCCTTAACCTTGAGCCGTCCTCGACTCCTGGAGGTATCCTTATATGGATCGTGCTCGTCTTTTTAACCGTTCCTGTACCTTTACAGTTGTTGCATTGTTTTTCAATGATTCTACCTTCCCCATTACAATCTGGACAAGTTGTTATGTTCATTATTTGACCTAGAAGAGTTCTTTGCACTTTTCTTACCTGTCCTGTGCCATTACAAGTGGTGCATGTCCTTGTGCTGCTGCCAGGTTCTGCCCTTGACCCATTACAAACAGGACATTTTCTTGTATGTGGAACTTTTATATCGGTTTCCAAGCCATTGTATGCATCTTCTAGTGTTATTTCGAGTCTGTAATTTATGTCAGCACCCCTTTGTGGACCTCGTCTCCTGCCGAAGCCGAAGATGTCGAATATGCTGCTGAAATCAAAGTCCAGGTCTCTGAATACGTCTTCGAAGTTTATGTTTCTGAATATGTCTTCTTGTGTGAATCCTTCCATTCCAGCGTGGCCGAATTGGTCGTATCTTTGTCTTTTCTCATCATCAGATAATACCGCGTAGGCTTCGCTGATTTCTTTGAACTTTTCAGCAGCATTGGGGTCGTCGCTAACGTCTGGATGATATTTCCTCGCTAGTCTCCTATAGGCTCTTTTTATATCTTTTTTACTGGCGTTTCTATCAACGCCTAATATTTCATAATAATCCTTTTTTGGCATAGGTTCACCAAAAAAAATTTGGGGGGTAGGTTAATCTTTTACTTCGTAATCTGCGTCGATTGTATCATTTGAGTCACTGCCTTCTTGTTGCACTTGTTGGTATATTGTTGCACCGATCTCTTGGACAGCCTTTGTGAGTTCTTCTGTCTTTGATTTTATCTTTGTTATGTCATCCCCTTTGAGTTCTTCTTTTAATTCTTCGATTAATTTTTTGATTTTTTCCTTTTTGTCGGAGGGTATTTTCTCTGATAGTTCATCTAGGGTTTTTTCTGCTGTGTATATCATGGAGTCTGCATTATTTCGGATTTCAACTTCTTTCTGCCTTTTACGGTCTTCTTCAGCATATTTTTTGGCTTCTTCGATCTTCTTTTTTATTTCCTCTTCTGATAGTTTATGTGGTGCTGTTATTTTCATGGCTTGTTCTTTTCCTGTTCCAAGATCTTTTGCTGACACGTTTAGTATTCCGTTGGCGTCAATGTCAAATGTTACTTCTATTTGTGGCACTCCTCTTGGCGCTGGTGGTATTCCTACTAGTTGGAATCTGCCAAGGCTTATGTTGTCCTTTGCCATTGGCCTTTCACCTTGTAGTACGTGTATGTCTACTGCTGTTTGGTTGTCGGCTGCGGTTGTGAATATTTGGCTCTTTCGTGTGGGTATTGTAGTGTTTCTTTCGATTAGTTTAGTGAATATGCCCCCTTGTGTTTCGATTCCAAGGGATAATGGTGTCACGTCTAATAGTACAATATCTTTTATTTCACCTGCGAGCACGCCACCTTGTATGGCTGCTCCCATTGCCACACATTCCATTGGGTCGATTCCCCGCTCGACTGGTTTGCCCATGAAGTCTTCGACGAATTTTTGGACGATTGGCATCCTCGTGGGCCCGCCTACAAGTATTATCTTGTCGATGTCTTCTTTACCCATTTTAGCATCTTTTAGTGCTTGTTCCATTGGCCCTGCACATTTTCGGACGATTGGATCTACTAGTTCTTCTAATTTTGCCCTTGTTAGGGTATGTATGAGGTGTTTGGGGCCGCTAGAGTCTGCTGTTATGTATGGTAGGTTTATTTCGGTTTGTACTGTTGATGATAGTTCTATCTTGGCTTTTTCGGCGGCTTCTCTCAGTCTTTGGACTGCGTTGTCGTCTTCCATTATGTCTATTCCCGTTTCTTTTTTGAATTCTTCTGCTAAGTAGTTCATGATGGCGTTGTCCATGTCTGTTCCGCCGAGTTGTGTGTCTCCACTTGTGGATTGTACTTCGAATACTCCTCCCCCGAATTCCATTATTGTTACGTCTAGTGTTCCTCCTCCAAAGTCGAATACCATTATGCCAAGTTCTTCGTCTTCTTTATCTAGTCCGTAGGCTAGGCTTGCGGCTGTTGGTTCGTTCACTAATCTAACTACGTCCAATCCAGCGATTGTGCCAGCGTCTTTTGTTGCTGTTCTTTGGTTGTCGTTGAAGTAGGCTGGGACGGTTATAACTGCTTTTTCCACTTTTTCTCCTAAGAATGCTTCAGCGTCTTTTTTTATTTTTTGTAGTATGAATGCTGATATTTCTTGTGGTGTGAATTCTTTGTCTTGGATTTTTATTTTCCTATTGGTGCCCATGCTCCTTTTGATGGCTGTGATTGTGTTTTCTGGGTTTGTGATTGCCTGTCTTCTGGCTGGTTCTCCTACTAGCATTTGTCCGTCTTCTGTGAATGCGACAATACTTGGGAATGTTTTACCATATAGTGATGCGCCTTCTGCACTTGGTATCATTGTGGGTTTACCGCCTAGGAGTACTGCTGCGGCAGAGTTGCTTGTCCCAAGGTCTATTCCTATGATTTTTTCCTTTTTCGCCACTTAATCACCCCTTAGTCCTTTTTACATACTTTTACGAGGGATGGTTTTATTATCTTGTCCTTTAGCATGTAACCTCTTGATATTTCTTCGATTATTTCTCCGTTTTTGTATTTTTCATGGTTTTCTACTTGGATTGCTTCATGTTTGAATGGGTCGAATTTTTCTCCTTTAGTGGGTATTCTTTGTAGGCCTTCTTTTTCTAGGATGTTGTTGAATTTTCTGTAGATGAGATTTAGACCATCTTCGAAGTCTTTGGGACTTTTGCAGTTGTCCATGGCTCGTTCCATGTCCTCTAGCACGTCTACTAGTTTTAGTATGAGTTTTTCATTGGCGTATTCTATTATCTGGGTTTCTTGTTTTTCTCTTTGTTTTTTATAATTTTCAAAGTCGGCTTGTAATCTTTGCAAATGTGAAATATGTTCTTCTATTTCATCTTCCTTTTTTGATAATTCTTTTTTGAGTTCTTTTAATCTTTTTGTGCATTTTTCAAGTTCTTTTTCACTTTTTTTCTTTTTCTGTTTTGGCATTGGGTCACCCTATTAAAGTTACAAAAGGTTATAATTTTAGGTTCAAAAGAGTTATAGTTACAAAACGTTATATAAATCTTTCGTCAAATGATTATAACAATGACAAAGAATATAGATAACATGGACATGGAAGCCCTATTAGATGTTATGGGATGCAGGACAAGACGCGAAATCATAAACCTGCTAAGGGAGGAACCAAGATTCGTAAGTCAAATATCAAAGGAGCTAAAGATAGGTCAGAAGGCCATAATAGAACATTTAAGGGCCATGGAAGAAGTAGGGATACTAGACTCCTTCTTTAAGAAAATAGAACGTGGAAGACCGCGTAAATATTATAATATTTCTAATGACATCCACCTCAGCATCATAATAAACAAGAACACCTTCAAAATAGACCTTATAGAAGAAGATGAGGAATTTTTCACCAGTGAATGGTCAAGACTCATGAAAATAGAAACAAGAATAAAAAGGGGTGATAAAGGGGCGGTGAAAGAATTAAAGAAGTTAATAAGAGTTTATGAATCCCTTAAAAAGAAAGCAGAGAAAATCCTACAAGAAAATCCGCTATAGTTTCCTAGTGGCGATCACAGCTTGTCCAAGAGATACTGAACCATCACCTGCACACGAATTTCTATGTTGTATAAACCTATAACCCATCTCCTCCACATAATCCTTGATCGTGAGACTTATAGCCTCATTATAAAATACGCCCCCTGATCCACCGATTATATCTGTGCCAACATCTTCAGCGACCCTAACAGCTATATCAGCCAAGCCCCTTGAGAGAGATCTTTGAGCTGCTGCTGCTATATCCACGGTTTTTTCACCCGCTTTTTTAAGCTCCATCACTTTTAATAAGAGATCTGTTGTATCAAGAACATACCTACCCTCGTATTTATCCACCTTATAAGGTATATCAATGTCATTTGAAGATCTATAAGCGGCTGATTCAAGTTTCATCGCACACTCTCCCTCATATGTTCTTTTGGAACATATATGGAGTGCTGTTGCAATAGAATCCAAGATCCTGCCAGTGCTTGTGGTTATGCCTACATTAATATCCCTTTCCAATTGCCTTCTTACCAATTGTATCTCTTTCTCGCCATGGGGGAAATATTGCTTGTATTCTTCCTTGAAAAGTTCTTCGAGATAATCAAGAGTATGATAGCCCCCTAGGATTGAAAAGAGCATCCTAGCAGGGTATATGGCGCATAGGTCTCCGCCTGGCATTTTCTGTGGGGCTAAGCTCCCGAGTCTCTTATATTGATCATCAAAGCAATAAAGTATTTCACCTCCCCATGCCGTTCCATCATCTCCATATCCTACGCCATCAGCTGCGATACATACAAATTCATTTACTCCAGAATCTACCGCGAGGGCGGCTGCATGGGCATGATGATGCTGAACCTTGAATACTGGGGCTGAATGTTCCCTGCTTAACTCTTCCGCAAGTTTAGTTGTGAAAAATCTAGGATGCAGATCACAAGCTACCGCATCTACCTCTTCGGTCCCGGTTATCCTCATTAGGTGCCTAAGGGCGTCTTCAAGAAACCTTGTAGTATCATATTTTGTAGTGTTACCGATATATTGGGAAAGATAACATTCTCCATGGTTTAAAATAGCGAATGTCACATCTATCTCAGGACCCAATGCTATAACATTAGAATCTGATGATAAATTTGAAAGGTCATAAGGTTCTGGTGTGTAGCCACGGGATCGGCGTATGAACGCCATGTCACCCCCTCTGAAGCGGACAACAGAATCGTCACATCGATTCACTATCTTCCTGTTATGGATTAGGAAATAGTCAGCTATGCCTCTAAGTTTCCCAAGTATTTCCTTGTTTCTGATTATCATCGGCTCTCCTGGCTTGTTAGCGGATGTCATCACATAAGCAGGTCTTTCAGCATGTTTAAAGAGCATATGGTGTATGCCAGAATAAGGGAGCATTATACCAATATTATGTAAGCCTGGGGCGACTGATGGGGCGAGATAATATTGGTCACTTTTCTTTAACACGACAATTGGCCGTCTCCTTGACTTTAAAACTTTTTCCTCTCCACTTGATACTATTGCGAAAGTTTTTATTGTCTCTATGTCAGGTGACATACAAGCAAAAGGCTGGTATGGTCTTCCTAATCTCTCTCTCAACCTTTTAACAGTTTCTTCGTTTGTAGCGTCACATGCAAGGTGTGTGCCACCTATACCTTTTATGGCGACTATATAACCTTCATCTAGTATCTTAGCAGCTTCTTTTAGCGGATCATCAACACGGATGGGCTCATCCCCGTATAATGAAAGTTTTGGCCCGCAAGCTGGGCAGCATGTTGCCTCCGCATGGTATCTTCGATCTGATGGCTCATTGTATTCCCTTTGACAGTCTTCACAAAGTGGGAACTCCTTCATACTTGTCCTTTCCCTGTCATAAGGTATTTCCTCGATTACGGTAAACCTTGGCCCACAATCAGTACATGCGGTGAATGGGTAAAGGTGTCTTCGATCCTTTGGATTATTCATGTCAGATAGGCATGCTTCACACGTTGCAACGTCAGCAGGTATTACAGATGTCCCTTTAAGTTTTGAAGAACTCCCCTTGATTTCGAAATTGGTGAAACTCAAATGGTTTATTTCATCCCATTCAACTTCTATGTTAGATATTTTCGATATTGGGGGCTTTTTCAATTTCAAATCATTGATAAATCTTCTTATAATCTCTTTTTCCCCTTCAACGACTATTTCTACAATATTGCCAAGGTTTCTAACATAACCCTTAAGTTCAAGGTTATTTGCTAACCTGTAGACCGTTGGCCTGAAACCTACGCCTTGTACTATCCCTTGGACAAAAATGTGGGCCCTGTACATTTCACACCTCACCGGTTACTTTTTAAAGTGTATATTGTAGACTTTATTATATTATCATATTGGGGGGTGGT
Organism: Methanothermobacter sp.; assembly: GCA_030055615.1. NCBI lineage: Archaea > Methanobacteriati > Methanobacteriota > Methanobacteria > Methanobacteriales > Methanobacteriaceae > Methanothermobacter > Methanothermobacter sp. Next base: position 155,284 of record JASFYN010000001.1, read on the forward strand.
CTTCATCGTGAGACCCGTACTTAAAGATCTTAGGGATGGTAAGATTTCAATTGAGGAGGCTGAAAAGCTTATAAAGAGTCAGTTTTTGGATATTAGGGAAGTGGCTAAGTTCGATATTGGGAGAAAATTAAGAACAGGATTTCCAGAGGCTATTTTAGCATTGGGTAAAAGTGATGATGATATTGTGCAGATCCTTTTGTCTTCTCCAACAGATCCTATGATCGTAACACGCCTCAGTCCTGAGAGATTCGAGAATATCCGGGAAAAGATAACCTCGCTTGAAGAGAAGGGATTTTCGATCAAGTATAATAAGAGGGCTCATATTCTCGTTGTGAAGGGTGATGACAGAACTTCTCTAGATTCTAGGGTAGGTATAATAACTGCTGGTACTGCTGATATACCTGTTGCAGAAGAAGCTAGAATTATCTTGGAGGAGTATGGTTGTCAGGTTATCAGAGCTTATGATGTTGGTGTTGCTGGGATTCATAGGCTTGTACAACCTTTGTATGATATGCTAGAAGCTGATGTTAAGATTATAATTGTGGTGGCTGGGATGGAAGGTGCCCTACCATCAGTCGTTGCTGGTCTAGTGGATGTGCCTGTTATTGGAGTACCAACTTCCATTGGATATGGTGTGGGTGAAGGTGGGTTCGCAGCCCTTTATTCAATGTTGCAATCTTGCACGCCAGGTATTGGAGTTGTGAATATTGATAATGGTTTTGGAGCAGCAGCCTTGGCAATAAAAATTATAAGAGCATTTGAATAATTATTGGGGTTTTCTCCTTCTTGAAAATTCATCGAGGATTTCATCAAATTTTATACCTTTATAAACTAGGAGTAAAAAGGTGTGAAATAGGAGGTCTACGGCCTCTTCTAGGACGTTTTCATCATTTTTTGATGCTATTATAAGTTCTGTTGCCTCTTCCCCAATCTTTTCAAGTATTTTATCCTCTCCAGTTTTGTTATCGTTTTTCATTAGATTGGATGTGTATGAATTTATTGGTTTGTCTCTGCGTGTTTCAAGAACCATGTAAATTTCTCTTAATATATCATTTTTCATCTTTTTTCCTCGATTTTGCTTTTTTCATACTTGTTGTGATGGCTATGAGGGGATGTTGGGCGTCATCGATTATTTCAATATCGTCTAGGGTGTATATCTTGTTAATATCTGCAGTTTTTTCCATTCCAAGTTTGAGGTCTTTTTTCATGTCTATTACATAAGAGTCTATTTCTTTATAGCCTAGTTTATGTGATGCCACAGCTCTATGGTGCCCATCAACTAGAATGTAACGATCTCCTGTTTTAACGACTATTGTGGGTTCTGCGAGTCCCTTTTTGATCTCGTATATTCTTCCTTCGAGTTCATCAGCGTATATTTTACTCTGTGTGGGCCTGAGCTTTGATATTGGGATTTTCATCCGTTTAACTTCTGGTTTAACATTGTAGAGCTGTTCTAGTGTCTTTTTAAAGTAGTTGACCTTCATTGGTGTTGATCTTTCAATATGGGAACGTACTATGTCTGTGTTGGTAATTATGCCTACAAGCTTTCCTTTTTTGTCAATAACGGGGAGGCGTGATATTCCCATTCTAAACATTACTCTAGCGGCATCATTTAATGACATGTCCTGGTCTGCTACCACCACATCAGTGGACATTATCTCCTTGACGGTTTTCACCCAAGGTTTTATTAGAAGGTCGAATGCTGTTATAATGCCGATAACACTATCATTATCTCTCACCGGAAACCCATCATGTCCTGTTTCTTTCATTAACCTGATTATTTCAGCAGTTGAAGTGTCAGGAGTTACTGAAATAACTTCTCTTGTCATGTAATCTTTTACTAGTGCTTTCTTGCCCATGTTATCCCTTTCCACATTTTTTCCATATTAGTTTGTCTCCGCATTCTATTTTCACTATCCTGTGATATGGTATGGCTGTTCCTTTTTTAAGGATCAAGAATCCCTTTTCAAGTTTCTTTATATCAGTGCCTTTAATAGTTTTCAAGTTTTTATGGGCGCCTCTGTGAAGGTAACTTATCTTACATTTTTTGATATCACCTTTTGGGTGCCATATCATCAAATCTATGACCTTCCTGGCCATTTTATGTGGCCCCTCTCAAATTCTTTCTTTTATGAGTTGGAGTGTCCTTGTGGGATCAGCTTTTCCCCGTGTTAATCTCATTACTTGTCCAACGAGGAAGTTGATCGCGGCTTCCTTACCATCATAGTAGTCTTTAACGGCCTGTGGGTTCTCTTTTATGGCCTTTTCAACGGCTTTTATGATATCTGCTTCGTCTATTATCCCGATTAGTCCGAGTTCTTCTGCTATTTTGCGGGGATTTTTCCTTGTGTGTGGCATTTTTTCTATTATCCTTTGACCTGCTTTTACTGTGATTTCCTTGTTTTTTATCATTTTGAGTAATTCTATAAGGTTCTGGGCTGTTATTTTACTTTCTTTGAAGCTCATCTTATTATAGTAGAGTACTCTTTTTACTTCATCCCTCATCCATAAGGCCGCGAATTCTGGGTCTATCTCTTTAGCCACTTCCTCGAATGCGTCTGCTAATTCTATTTCTGATGTGAGGACTCTGGCGTGTTCTTCTTTTAGGTTGTATTCTTTCATGAAACGTTTAACTTTTATGTGTGGGGGTTCTGGGATTGTTTCTTTTATTTTTTCCAGTAATTTTTCTTGGAATTTCATGGGTGGGAGGTCTGGGTCTGGTATATAACGGTAATCTTCTGCTTCTTCTTTGAGTCTCATGGGGACTGTGATCATTTGAGATTCTAGGAATGCTCTTGTTTCCTGTTTAACTTCGACTCCTCTCTTTAGGAGGTTCTTTTGTCTTATCATTTCAAATTTCAGGGCTTTGTATGCTCCCTTGATGGAATTTATGTTTTTTATTTCAACGCGTTTACCCCCTTCTAGGGATATGTTTACGTCGGCTCTCATGGTACCCTCGCCCCTCGCACATTTGCTATACTCTAGTACTCTTATTAGTTCTTTAAGGAAATTTCTGGCTTCTTCTGGCGATTTTATGTCTGGTTCTGTTACTATTTCGATGAGTGGTATCCCTGAACGGTTGAAGTCTACTACTCCTAGGTCTGGTTTGTATTGTCCCGGATCTTCTTCTAGGTGAACTTCTCTTATTCTGACATTGTTTAATTCACCATTGTAGCCTATGGGGATTGAAGTGCGCTGGTAACCTGATGGGAGGTCTGGGTAGTCGTAATGTTTACGTAGGAAGTATGTTGTTTCTGGGTTTATTTTACAGTCTAACATGAGGGCGATTTTAATAGTCCCTTCGATTGCTTTTTCATTTGGTGGATATGGTTTGGCCCCTGGCTGGTTTAAGCATACTGGGCAAATGTTTTCATTTGCTGATACTTCTTGGTAATTTGTTGGACAATCACAGAACAGTTTAGATTCTGTTTCGAGTTGAACGTGAATTTCGAGGCCGCATTTCATCTTAATGGTTATTCCCCCATTTTATCAGTGTAAGGATCATTGGGTTAGTGTATATGATTTTTTTAAGCACATATCAATATATCTTTTTATAAAAGGTTCTAATTTTTCATCTGCTTCCCCTTTAAGGAGCTTTTGATGGTCTGTGAATGTGCCTTTAAGTTTTCTACCGCTCCATTTCACTTCTTCTTCAACCCTTTTACCGTATCTTGTCCCGAACATTTTAAATAGTGGGAATTTTGTAAGTCCATTGGCTCCTGCGAGTATTAATGGTCCTATGTTGGCCAGATTGTCAATCCAGGTGCCTGTGATTATTTTAAGTTTGGGGAATTTTATTCTTGTGGCGGCGACTATACCAGCATAATACAATGAGGGTGGTTGTGGTGTGTCCTCAAATATTGTGCCTTTGTGTGGGTTGAGTGAATAAAATATTATCCGATCCAATTTTAGGTTATCTATGAGCTTGAAAAGGTGTTCCAAATCTTTGATGGTTTCTCCAATGCCAAGTACTATTGTGATAGCCTTTTTAAATCCTAGTTCTTCTGCCAGTTCTAGCATTTCTATTATTTGGTTTATGGGTTTACTTGGACATAACTTTTCTTGTAATTTGGGGTTGGCTGTTTCTATGGCCCCTGTTATACCTTCAATTTCGTCTCCATATTCTTCTAGGTCTTTTGTTATGCCTATGTTGAGCCAAACTGGGGATCCTGTTATATCTTTTATTGATTTGGCAATATTTTTTATCTCAGTGGTAGTGAATGATTTGTAGCCTCCTGAAAGGAATTCGATGTTCCATCCTATGCGTTTGCATATTTCTGCCTCGGCGAGTATCGCATTAACATTTCTTCTTGCTTTCCTAGGGTCTTTTATGAGGGGTTTTTGCGTGCTCATATAACAGAACGCGCAGTCCCCCATTTCACACCACCAAGAAAGGAATATAGCTCTTTCAAGTGTTATAGTATCCCCATGTTTGCTAAGGGTGATCTTGTTAGCCTTTTCGAGTAATTTGAGTATCTTTTGATTTTCTAGGTACTTGATAATGTCCATGTTAAACTTTCACCTCAAAAAAAATATTTTATAATCTTAGACTATAATACTATTGTTAAAAATTTTATTGGGATGATTCTTTATGGTTTATTGTCCATATTGTGGTGAAAAAAACAGTGAAAATGCCATCTTTTGTAAAAAATGCGGGAACAGATTACCAGCAATCGAAAAGAAGCCTACAAGTCACCATTTACCGGGAGAACCTATTCGTTCCATGGGAGAGGCTGTTAAAACCTCCTTTGAATGGGACGTGGCTATAATAGCAGCTTTTATATTCTTAATATCATATGGGATTTTAAGGGTAATAGCACCTCCAATAGCATTATGGTTAGCAGCAGCATTTTCAATACTATACTTGTTATCAGCCACCGAGAAAAAAGCATCGATTCTTCCACTGATAATCATAACATTACTCATAACTATTAATATAAAAGCATTCCTAGGCTTATAGAAAACAGGACCAACCCATATTCTAAGTTTGCAATGTGATAATCTACTTTACCAAAAATTTTATATATTATAATTATAAAACTAATCCTACGCTGGAATATCACTCTCGTTAGGTGAGCATATTATAATTTTAGTGGACCCTTCAATTGAAAGATTTTAATCTGCCGCCGTAGCTCAGTAGGTAGAGCGTTCGGCTGTTAACCGAATGGTCACAGGTTCGAGTCCTGTCGGCGGCGTCACGGGCCCATAGCTTAGCCAGGTAGAGCGCCCGGCTCATAACCGGGCGGTCATGGGTTCGAATCCCATTGGGCCCATCCATGCTCCGGTAGTGTAGTCCGGCCAATCATTTCGGCCTTTCGAGCCGAAGACTCGGGTTCAAATCCCGGCCGGAGCATCAAAAATCCTACTAATTGTTTTATCCTTTTCCTATTTTAGGATTGCGGGGGTGCCCGAGCTGGCCAAAGGGGACAGGCTTAGGACCTGTTGGCGTAGGCCTACCAGGGTTCGAATCCCTGCCCCCGCACTGTCAAAAAGGGAGGTAACTAGAGCCGGGGTGGGGTAGTTGGTTATCCTTCGGGACTGTGGATCCCGCGACTCGGGTTCAAATCTCGGCCCCGGCCCCATTCTCATCATATCATTTATCATGGCTTTTTTGGGGTTTCAGATGGCGAAAAAGGGTTATAAAGAGGAGATAGATCTTGTTAGAATGCTATGGGATAACAATTTCGCCGCTATAAGAGCACCAGCCTCTGGGGGGGCGACTAAAAAACCATTACCTGATGTAATAGCAGGTAATGGAGAGAGATACCTTGCAATCGAAGTGAAAACGACATCCAAGGACAAAATTTATATTGCATCTGAAAGGGTGGAAGGTTTGCGCAAATTCTCAAAAATGTTTGGAGCTGAACCATACATTGGAATCAAGTTCAAGTATAAAAAATGGTTTTTCTTACCCTTAGATGATCTTGAAATAACACCACAGAAAAATTATAAGATAGACCTCAAACTTGCACTTGAGAAAGGATTAGACATCTATGAGGTTATTGGTAAGGAAAAACAAATCAAATTTTAGATAATCCAACATATTATCTCGAGTAGAACCCCCAGGTGGGTGGGCGAAAAATATTTATAAGATTACCAATGATAGTATGAATTGTCCCCACATTGAAGGCAACTAATGGGGGGATCTTAGCCAAGGTAGCCTAGTCTGGTGAGGCGGTGGACTGCAGATCCACTATACGTGAGTTCAAATCTCACCCTTGGCTTCCAAAAATTTTTTCCTTATACTGATAGGGGGTCATGGTGTAACCAGGCTAGCATCTAGGACTCCAGTTGTCTTTGAAGAAAGCGCGCTCCTGACAATTTTAGATGATGAACAACTGGAGTGCTGAGGCAAGAGAAATCCTAGGATCTGGGTTCAAATCCCAGTGACCCCATCATTAATTCATCCTTTTTTAGGGTTGATTACTTTGATCCAGAGAATAAAGGATATTATTTTTATAGAGGGTTCAATTCATGATTGTAACAGTTACATCCTCGATGATATTATAATTGACACAGGAACAGGACTCAATAAAAATCATCTATTATCAGCTTTAAAAAAAGTTAATATCAGCCCAGCTGATATAAGATTGGTTATAAATACGCACTGCCATTTCGATCATACAGGGGGCAATAGACTATTCCCAAATGCTGATATAGCCATACATAGAATGGATGCCCCCCCACTCGAAGAAGGTGACAGTATAGCTACAGCGGCATATTTGTTCGGAGCTTCAATCGAACCAATGAAAGTGGACTTGAAATTCGAGGAAGGAGACAATATAGGAGACTTTGAAATTATACATACGCCAGGTCACACCAGGGGCAGCATATGCCTCTATGATGGGGAAACTCTCATCTCTGGTGACACCATATTTGCATATGGTGGTTTTGGCAGGGTTGACATTGGTGGAAGCATCAAGGAAATGAAAAAATCCCTCAAAAAACTCATAAAATTAGATGTTAAGTATCTCCTCCCAGGACACGGACCCTGGGTAGAGGATGGGAACAAGCACCTAGAACTAGCATATAATATACTATTTTAGCCTGCGAAGAGATTAGTAACTTTCTGGACCGCTTCCATCTTCACGAGGACAGATATCTTGGTATTTTCTTCTAATATCATGTCTGGTTGGGGTATTTTAATTTCACCATTGGTATGAATTGCTATTATTATATACTCTTCTGTGGGTGAAATATCCCCTATCCTTTTGCCGACTACTTCATGGTTTTTCACGGTCATGTCAAGGATTTCAGCATCCCCATGACCAAGAACTATAAGATCAGCCACTTTGGGCCTGGTTATGAGTTTTTCAAGGTATCCTGCTGCGGTCCTCTCAGGGCTTATAACGTATTTAATGCCTACCTTGTGGAATGCGTCTTCATGATCTGGGTTACTAACCCTTGCAATGATCTTGGGGACATTGTACTCTCTTGCGAGTATGCAACTTAAGAGGTTAGCTTCATCGTTTCCTGTGGCCGCAACAAAGACATCAGCATCTTTTATGTTAGCCTCTTCGAGGGTTTTCGTATCTGTACCGTTACCGCAGATTACGAGGGCGTCAAGTTCAACAGCGGCATCGGCACATAATGATTCATCACTTTCTATGAGCGTTACATCATGTCCATCCGATATTAGGAAACTTGCGAGTGTTAGTCCTACCCTTCCACCACCCATTATAACAACATACATATCTACACCTGAGAAATAAATTTTTCATTTCAAAGGTTTAAGTTTATTATTAATAAACTTTTATCTTTTAAAGGCTTCTATTATGCTTCTGATTAGGACGAGTATGGGTATGATCTCTAGTCTGCCGATCCACATATTAAATATTAGGGCTACTTTGGGGATTGTGGGGAGCGTGGCGGATGTTATGCCCATACTGAGTCCTACGTTTCCCTGTGCAGAGGCAACTTCAAAAAGTGAATTTAATGGTTCATACCCATATAATACTAGGATTGACCAGCTTATAAACATGAAGCCAAGATAAAGGTTTAGATAGGATCCGGCTTCTTTTATCTCTACATCGCCTATACTCTTGCCTGATATTTCCCGGGGGATGACTGAACCTTCAGGTGCGAGTATCTTGATTATCTCCCAGTAGATTCCTTTAATAATTGTTATCACTCTTATGAGTTTAATGGCTCCTGTAGTTGAACCTGCAGCCATTCCCATTATCATACAAGCAATTAGAATCACCTTTACATATGGGGGCCATACTATCATAACATTTGATGGGGCTATGCTTGAACCTGTACAACTTAAAGCTGATACGACATGGAATATGGCCTGATTTGATGGTATTTTCCCAAGAAAGATTGTAAGACTTGAAAATATCAATATTATGATGATTGTGGCTTGGAGTTGAACATCTTTGAGGGCTTGCTTTATATTTCCTTTTAGTATATGGTAGTGGACTATGAAACTAGTACCTCCAAGGATCATTAATAGGATTGTTATGGCATATATAAGGTTGTTGTGATAGGAGCCTATATTATTATTTTTAACTGACATTCCCCCGGTGGATAAATTAGTGAGGGTGTTGTTTATAGCGTCGAATAATGGCATTCCAGCAATACAATATAATGTTATACCAATAAGGGTGTAGGTTATGTAAATCCACCAGATTATCTTAACGGTATTCACTATACTTGGCTTGATTCGCTCATCCCGAGCTTCGGATTTGTAAAGTCTTGACGCGGCGGTTCCGGGCCTTATTAACACGCCGATAACTACTATAATCACCCCTAATCCGCCTATCCACTGCTGTAAGCTCCTTAAAAATAATATTGATTTGGGGAGTGATTCGACATCTGAAAATATTGTAAGTCCTGTACCAGTCCATGATGACATGCTTTCGAATGCGGCGTTTGTGACATCAATGTTTAAAAAGAGTAGGAATATTAACGTGCTTATAAATGTTGCCCAAAGCCATCCAAGGGATGCTATCATCATCCCATGCTTTAACTTTATCACATCCTCGCTGACAAAATAATCCTTGAGTATAGTTTTAATCAGAGTCCCCATAGCTATTGATAAGAACGAGGGAAGAATAAAACTAGGGTAATTTCCCTCATTGTATATGGTTGCGACTATTATAGGTAATAATACGATCAAACCTATGGCTTGCATTATTGTCCCAAGGAAATTTCCAACAATCAGAAAATCTCGTTTTCTAACATATCTCATCATATGAGAGATACGCACAAGTATATATAAATTTTTTTCAAAAAGAAAATAAAATTTTATGGAAAAATATTAAAAAGGGTGAGATTAAATTATTCTTCTACTAATTCTGCGAATGCGAATTTTCTCCTGGTTGCGCTGATCCTTATTTTAACTTCGTCACCGATCTTCGCACCAGGGACGAATATCACGAAACCTTCGACGCGGGCGATTCCGTCACCGTCCCGGCCTAGGTCCTCTATTTTAACCTCGTACTCTTCACCAACATTAACAGGTGCAGAGTAACTCTCTTTCCTATAATCTCCGAACAATTCATCACATCCTATGATATAGTGGGGTTATTGCAAAATCCTAATCCTCATAAAAAAAAATTAGGATCATTTTTGCTCAAACCCTACCTTATAAAAAGTTTTATTTTATAGTATATAAAGTTATGGTCACTAACATTTATTATGGTGAGGGCACATGATTGCTATAATGGCTGATTCACATGATAACATCCCAGTTATAAAGGAAGCCGTAGATTTCCTAAACCGCGAAAGGGTGGATATGGTATTACATGCAGGAGACCTTATATCACCTTTCACTGCCAAGGACTTTAATGAACTTAAAATGCCATTTGAAGCTATATTCGGGAACAATGACGGCGAAAGAGACGGTTTAAGAGCTGCGTATTCTAATATATGCGATTTGAAAGAGTTTAAGGTTGTGGAAGTTGATGGTGTGAGTATAGCAATGATCCACGGCCACCAAGAAGAATTAGTTGATTGTCTTGCAAGATGCGGAAAATATGATGTAGTGGTGAGGGGTCACAGCCACCAAAATAGCGTTGAAGAAAAAGGATCTCTGATAATAAACCCTGGAGAATTATGTGGTTATGTCTCAGGGAAAAAAACATTCATACTCTTGGACTTGGATGATCTAAGCCATGAATTAGTCGAGTTATGATAAAAATGAAACATAAGGGTCTGCTTTTACTCTTGGTAGGGGTTGCTATCATAGCCCTAATGATATACCTTATAGGGCCTGCAGACATCGCCAAGGACCTTGAGAGAGCAGACCCATTCTATCTCTTATTAGCGGTGATTATACACTTTGTAACTTTTGGCCTTTTCACCCTTAGATGGTCGATAGCCACTCGAGCGGTTGGTATTAACATCAGGAAGCGACATCTTCTCCCAATGTTACTTGTGGGCATGGCAATAAACAATTTAACACCCAGTGCAAGGGGTGGTGGAGAACCTGTAAGAGCCTATATCCTAGGAAAGTATTCCAGCACACCAATAGAATCTGCACTCGCCACAGTAATAGCAGATAGAGGACTTGACACGTTCCCATTCATAATATTGGCAATCATCACAATAGTATCAATGATATTATACTTCGATCTCTCCCCAATCTGGATAATATCACTTATAGTGGCTGTTATTATCATATTAATAGTATTTGTGTTGGCATTGTATGTTTCGGTTGATAACGAAGCTGGTGAAAAATTCACAAATTGGATAACTAACATTTTAAAATTTTTCTATAAAAGGGGTTATGAAAAGTGGAGTTTTAAAATAAAAAATGCCATCATAGAATTCCAGGATTCCATGCGGGTCATGTTAAAGAATAAGCAAATATTCATTTATGGTATACCATTATCGTTCCTGCTTTGGCTTCTGGAAATTCTAAGGGTTTACTTTATATTTTGCGCGTTTGGGGCTAATGTTACACTAATAGTAATAGCAGAGGTATTCATTGTAGCAACATTGATTGGGATGATCCCATTGCTTCCAGGTGGCTTAGGGGCCATTGAGGGCATGATGATAATATTATATTCTGCAGCTGGTATTTCACCATCTATAAGTGCGGTTGTAACTGTAGTTGAACGTTTAATTTCATTCTGGATGACATCTATCCTCGGGGTTGCATGTTTACCTTACTTCGGGGCGCCAGTGGTGAAAAAATTATCAGAAAAATTATAAAAGGGAAAGTACTATTATGTGTCTATATAATACTAGAAGTGGGTGATATATTATGGAAATAAATGGGGTCGAGATAGAGGACACATTTGCAGAAGCCTTCGATATTAAAGTTTCAAGGGTTCTTGTCACAGCAGCAACCAAGAAACTTGCAAAGATAGCCGCGACGGAGGCAACAGGCTATGGAACATCTGTCATAGGATGTTCAGCCGAGGCGGGTATAGATTCATATGTACCACCAGAGGAGACACCTGATGGAAGACCAGGATACACTATAATGATATGCAATCCCACAAAAAAGGGTCTAGACCATGAACTACTTGAGAGGATAGGGATGGGCATACTCACAGCACCAACGACTGCGGTATTCGATGCGTTGGAGGATCCTGATGAAAAATTGAATGTCGGATTCAAATTAAAATTCTTTGGGGACGGTTATGAGAAGGATCTTGAAATAGCTGGCAGGAAAGTCCATTCCATCCCTATAATGTCCGGCGATTTCTTAATCGAAAGCGACCTGGGGATAAAGGATGGTGTTGCTGGTGGAAATTTCTTCATATTAGGCGATAGCCAAGGATCGGCGCTTTTAGCAGCCCAGGCAGCGGTTGATGCAATAGAGGCTGTTAGTGGTGTTATAACACCATTCCCTGGTGGAGTAGTTGCTTCAGGGTCCAAGGTAGGGGCTAACAAGTATAAGTTCCTTGACGCGTCCACAAATGAGAAAATGTGCGTCACATTAAAGGATGAAGTTGAGGGAAGCCAGATACCAGAAGATGTAAACGGAGTTTATGAAATAGTCATTGATGGTGTCGACGAAAAAGCTGTGAAGGAGGCTACAAGGGCTGGTATAGAAGCAGCCTGTAAAGTGCCAGGTGTCAAGAAGATCAGCGCAGGGAACTATGGTGGAAAACTTGGAGCCTATCAGATAAAACTCCATGAACTATTCTAGTCTATACAAAATTTTTCAACCATTTCTTTTTCTATAATATCCCATACCTCATCCTCTGAAAGATTCACACCTAAAAGCAGACCCTTCTTTTTTAATTCAGTTTCTATTTTTTTAATGATCTTCACATCCGGGGCTGCCACTGTATGTGAGTGTATATTGCGGGATATCTTATAAAGTGCTGTGAGTGATCTTCTAGCATCTGGATTTTCAAGTTCCTTTTCACAATTTATAAGATCTTCAAAATTTTTAATGTTCAGTTTCCTTGTTAAAATTTGCCTTACCCCAGGGAGATAATGGGATGAGTCAAGTATCCTGCCACCATTTTCCACTATTATCCTTTTGTCATCAACAGCTCCAACATCATGTTTTACTAGGATCTGAGCAACCCTACCAGATCTTTGGATCAGATCCTTTATTTCCTTTTGACTGAGATTAACACCTAAAAGGAATCCACGCCCTTTGAGTTCATCTTCCACCTTTTCAAGGCTTTTTGTATCAGGCCCTGAAACACGGTGACTGTGCACACCCCCACCCGAGAGTGTGTAAAGTCTGTCAAGGGCCTCATACTTTGAAGGATTCTTTTTCAAAGCTTCAACGAATCTTTCCACGTCTTCTATGTTATCTACGTGTATTTCTCGTTTTAATGGTTCTCTGAAACCTGGTAGATAATATTCTATGTCTTCGAGGGTGCAACCATTATCTATTATGATCTCCGCTTCTTTTTTTATATCTTCCACGCCATGGTTTTCTACTATTGTCATTTCTGGTTTTATTATGACCTCCACAAGGCGGCCATGTTTACGTGCTACTTCTTTTATTTCATCCTCTGAAAGGTTCACGCCTAAGAGTAATCCTTCCTCTTCTAATTCTTCAACCACTTTTTCTAGGGCCTTTTTATCAGGTCCTGAAATCCAATGGGAGTGTATGCCACTCACGGACTCATAGATCCTCTCAAGGGATCTTCTTCGATGAGCATCCTCTTCCAGACTCTTTAGGAATTTTTCTAATTGTCTTCTTTCTGAAACTTCAACTTTCCGTATGAGGGGCCTTTTAAATTCTGGAAGATGATATTCTATGTCTTCGATGGTGCAACCGTTCCTTATTATGATCTCTGTTTCCTTTTCTATGTCTTTGACTTCATGTTTTACGGTTATCTTTGCCATTGTAGGTTCCATGGCCGCGAAATAAATGTCTTCCCCTCCACTTACCTCTGGGGAGATGACACGATTAGCCCCGGCCCTGTATAATCTCTTTATGTTTTCTTTTTTACTTGCTCTTGTAACTATCCATACATCAGGGTTGAGCTCCCTTGATGTGAGTGTAATAAAGAGATTATCCACATCATCACCAGTTGTTATGATGATGCTCCTCGCCCTCTTAATGCCAGCATCTTTTAATAGTTCTTCATCTGTGGCATCACCTGGGATCGCGAGGATGTTAGGATCCTCCCATAATTCTTTTTCAACGAGCGTCCTATCCTTTTCGATTATGATAACTTTATGGTTTCTCTTTTTCAATTCTTTAAATGTGGCTGATCCAACCCTGCCAAAACCACATAATATAAAATGGTTTTCCATAGCCTTCATAATCCTACGGATCTTTGCACCCGAAATTGTTTCTTCTAATGTCATGGCAACCACCGCCACACCAACGCTAAAAACGTATGCTATAAGGCCTACACCACCAAGTGCAAGGGTCACGCTAAAAAGTTTCTGCCCAATTGTATGGGGTACGATGTCTCCGTAGCCTACAGTTGCGAGGGTGACTATAGTAAAATAGATTGCATCATAGAAGTTGAGGCCCATAATAAAAATAGAACCTATGATACCATATATGAGTAATATTATGAGTGCTAATATCCCATAATAGAATATGGACGTTGGTACGGCCTGTATATATTCGACAGCAGATTCCCATTGTGAAATCCTAGGTTCTTGTGTGGGCATGGGACAAAACCTCAAATGGAAAAACTTAATCCTCTCTAGGACTATTATATCATTATTAATGAATATAACCCTTTTTGGGATGTTGATAAATATGAGGCCTATTGATATGATGGTCGTGGATTTAAATGCAGAATATCTTGGGATCCCCCGGCTTTCATTAATGGAGAATGCTGGAAAGGCTATTGCCCGGCAGATAAATAAGATGGTAGATAATGGACGTGTAACAATCTTTGCAGGTACGGGGGGTAATGGGGGTGATGGTTTTGTGGCCGCACGACACCTTTTAAACATGGGCTTTACAGTCGAGGTTATATTATTAGCCCACCCTTCAAAGATAAGATCAAAAGAAGCTAAAAAAAACTGGGAAGTTCTAGAGAAGATGAGGATTTCTCCGGTACCTTTAGAGCTTAAGATAATTGAGGATTCATCCCAACTTGAAACACTATATAGTGCTGTGATAGTTGACGCTATCCTTGGTACAGGCATAAAAGGGCGGTTAAGAGAACCTATAAGATCAGCCATAAAACTCATAAACAAATCTGAAGCACTTAAAGTCGCTGTAGACATCCCGAGTGGCGTTGAACCCGAAACAGGGGAAGTGTTGGATGTTGCAGTTGAAGCAGATTATACTGTGACATTCCATAGGATGAAAGATGGCTTAAAAATGGCAGATCCGACTTTCACAGGAGAGATAATAGTATCTGATATTGGGATACCTATCATTTGTGAATTATTCACCGGACCAGGAGACCTTCTGAGATTACCCAAGAGGAAAGGTTCAAGTCATAAAGGAGAAAATGGTAGAATACTGATAATAGGAGGAAGTTCTGAATATGCAGGGGCTCCTGCACTTGCAGGTTTAGCCGCTCTCAAAGCCGGCGCAGATGTTGTGACAATTGCATGCCCAGAGTCCGCCATGTTCCCTATCAAATCATATTCACCAGATCTCATCGTCAAAGGATTCCCAGGAGATCACATCAACACCAAAATATTAAAAGAAGCACTTAAAATGGCAAAAAGGGCTGATTGCATCCTAATAGGCTGTGGGGGAGGTTTAGAACCCGATACATCAGAGGCGTTCAACCTCCTCGTCCAGGAAATCATGAAAATGGAAAAACCCCTTGTAATAGATGCTGACGGATTAAAACTAATAAAAAAAGACACCATCAAAGATTACCCTAATCTTATCTTAACACCACATGAGGGAGAATTTCGAGAATTCTTTTCACTAAAGTCTCCAATTATCATCGAAGACTTTAAAGAGAAAGTCACAGCCTATCATTCAATAGCAAATAATATAAAAGGCCTTGTATTATTAAAAGGGCCGATTGACATGATATTCCATGGTGAAAAAGTGCGATTAAATAGAACAGGGACTCCAGGGATGACAGTAGGAGGTACCGGAGATTGTCTTGCGGGTATCGCAGCATCTCTATGGGCCCAAGGATTAACGCCAATGGATGCAGCTGCACTGGCAGCGTTCATAAACGGTAGAGCAGGGGAAATGGCTGAAAAAGAATATGGTTATGGTTTCACGGCCTCTGAGATGATCAATTTCATCCCCAAGGCCATGTCTATTCCCTCCACAACTTCTGATATAACCTAGCCTGTAACCCATAATTTTTAACCATACCTTTCATTTCCCGCTGATCAAAGCTTTTATCCTCAAATGAGACAATCTTTTCATTATACAAACTGTAGGGCGATTCTCTTCCTATGATTCTCATATTACCCTTATGTAGTTTCACATTAACTTTGCCTGTGACGCGACGTTGCATATGGTCAATGGCCTTGTCAAGATCCTCCCTAAGGGGTTCATGCCACAAACCATTATATACTAGTTCTGAATAAATGCCGCTTATCATATCTGCGAATTTAAGCTCGTTCCTAGTTAGTGTTAACTGTTCAAGGGCCTTGTGAGCTTCTATTAGGAGAAGGGCAGCTGGTGTCTCATAGACTTCACGGCTTTTCATTCCTATGATACGATCCTCCATTATGTCTACTCGGCCGATCCCATGTTTTCCCGCGATAAAATTAACCTTCTTTATAAGTTCAACAGGTTCCATTTTCTCTCCATTAATCTCGTAGGGGACTCCATCCTTGAATCCTATCTGAATCGTCTCAGGATTATCTGGTGCTTCATCTGGTGCTCTTGTCCAACTAAAGGCATCCTCTGGGGGTTCCATCATAGGATCTTCTAGAATGTCCCCTTCAATGGCCCTTCCCCATAAATTTTCATCTATACTATATTGTTTCTTTGGTGGTAATGGTATTCCACAGGAATTGGCATACTCTATTTCCTCGGATCTTGTAAGGTTAAGATCTCTTATAGGTGCAATAACGTCACAATCACACATGGATCTTATAATGGCCTCGAATCTGAACTGGTCATTCCCTTTGCCAGTGCAACCATGGGCTATTGCAGATGCTCCTTCCTCCTCGGCAACTTCAACTATCTTAGTGGCTATAAGTGGCCTTGCAAGAGCCGTGCTTAACGGGTAGCCTTCATATGATGCGTTAGCTTTTATGGCCCTGAAAATGTAATCTTCTGCGAATTCTCCCTTGGCATCTATTGTATAATGTTTATAATTGCCTAGTTCCTTGGAGACTTGGGCTGGTCTTTCGATTTCTTCACGTGGTTGTCCCACATCTACACATGCCGTGATAACCTCCATGTTATATTTTTCCTCGAGTAACTTGATACATACTGATGTGTCAAGGCCTCCACTAAATGCAAGGACAACTTTATCCATTAGATCACCCTAAAATAATTTTTGTAAAGGTGACTCTGTCATTAGTATGCTATTATATTTTATGGGCCTAACAATTTTTGTGTGGGTGTGGATAGTGTTAGACCCCTCCGATATTAAAATTATCTATAGGGACTCCGGCGGCCATTTGGAAAAAAATGCTATTATAAGAGAGTACCTTAGGTTTAATCCATCCTTTAGAAGATTGTTCGAGTATTCTAAGATGGGAACTCCCCTCGTGACCTTGGGGGAGGGGAGGCCCCGTGTCATGATAACTGCAGGTGTTCATGGTAATGAGATTCCACCGCAGCTTGCAACTCTTGAACTTATTAAATTTCTTGCTCATTTAGATATTACTGGGACGGTTTTTGTTATACCTTTTGCCGCGCCATGGTCGACTATGAACAATACTCGTTGGTTTAAGGGCGTTGATCTTAATCGTTCTTCCCATGCTCCGGGTTCTGTGACGAATACTATATTTAAGGTTGCGGTTGGTTTGAATGTGGATGCTCTTGGGGATTTCCATTCAACCGCGCCAAGGAGTAACCCTGGGAGGGAGAGTATTTTCTGTTCTAAGAAACCTTGTAGGAAAAGTTATCTGATAGCAAAGTATATAAGTAGAATGGGCTCATCAGATGTTATAGTTTATGAGAATGCGGCTTCACATTATAAAGGCGCTCTTGAGGATGAATGCAATCTTGGTGGGGTGGGCGCGGTTACTTGTGAAGTCGTGTCGAAGAATGGTTCATTAACCCTTGGAAGCCTTGAAAGATCGCTCCTTCAAATGAAAGCTTTCCTCAAATACTTTAATATAATCTAGTGGTTGGCATGTCCTCCTATAAAAAGCATGTGATATTCTCTCTAGTTTTTGCTTTACCATTTTTTTTCCAGAACATATTTGCCCTTGCACTTAGCGTTTTAGGGTCTTCAATTCCAGATTTTGATCATCCAATTAAGGGTAGGAGGGTTTCATTCATATTCTTCATTGGACTTTTAATTTTGATAATTTTTTATTTGTTGGGCTTGCCCTATATTATTGGGGTTCTTTTGATGGTTTTGGCGATGATATTTTATTTTTCGAGGCATAGGGGTTTTAGCCATTCAATACTTGGCATCTTTATTTTGTCAATTTTATTGACACTTCTTGTCATAAGTTCTTATTTCCTTTTCAGGTACTTTGGGGCTGATGAAAGGGAATCCCTCGCCTTGATATTGGTCTTTTCAGGGTTAATTTTCATTAACAGGAAAATATTAATCCCATTCACATTTATAGGCATTTTAGGTGTTTTGTTCACATCTTTTCCTGGTTTGAACCTTTATAATACCATGGGGCCTTTTTTAATGGGTTTTATAAGTCATGTGATTTTAGATTTATACACGCCTAGTGGGGTTAAATTTCTGAGACCATTTTCAACTCGAACATTTAAAAAGGGCCTTGGAAGTTTCTTAATAATAATATGGATCATATGCGCCTCATATACCATTATACACACCTTTTCCTATTATTTTGGTTAAAATAGAAAAAGATAAATAATAAGAGGATCCAATATCAAAATATAATATGTAGTGGAAACTTTAGCATGAAAAATTCTCCGAAAATACTTTTAGCTGGTTATAATGGTGCTAATAACACTGGCTCTGAGGCTAGATTGCTTTCAATAATAGAGGATATAAGGGTGAATGTGGATTCTAAGGCCCTGATCACCGTACCCACGTTAAATGAGGGAAACTTAAGACGTTATCTTAAAGAGGACGATCTTTTAAGGATAGTTCCCATATCCACAATATTCTTTTTTGATATACGAAGACTGGTTAAAGAACACGACATTCTATTATTAGTAGAGGGAAGTTGCTATATGGACACATGGACTTCAGCACTCCTCTGGGCATTTTTATGGGCTACAAGATGTGCCCATGATTTCAAAAAGATAAGCGTGGCCTATGCAGTAGATGCAGGCCACTTATCATCCTTAAACAAATTCTTGGTTAAGCGAGAAGCCGATAAAACAAGTCTAATTTTGACAAGAACGGAATTGGCAGCGAAAAAACTCAAGAAAATAGGAATTAAAGCACCTATTGAAACTACAGCCGACTGTGCGTTTACATTTAAAACAGCGAAAGAAGATACCAATATTCTTGATGAAATATGGCCAGAGCTAGATCATGGGTTGGTAGGATTAGCACCAGTCGATTTTTATCTATGGCCACTGGTAATGCGCCCATGGGGGAAAAAAGAGAATTTATACAAGTGGCCTTATTATTATTCCAATTCAGAAGAAAGAACACGAAAAAGTGAACAATTAGCTCTTAAATTGGCTCAAGAACTTGACAAAATAATCGATGAACATGGCAAGGGGATAGCATTAATTTGCATGGAAGAATTGGACGAGCCACTGGCAAGAAACATAAAAAATAGGATTAAAAGTCCTGAAATGGTACGAATATTTTCATCGAAGGACTATAACGCCTCCCAGATGACAAACATCCTCAGAAGCCTTGAACTTCTTATAACCTCCCGTTATCATGCCTCAGTTTTGTCCATTAAAGCTTCAATCCCCCAGATAGCCATAGGACATGACACACGTCTTAAAGGACTTTACAAGGAAATGAAACTAGAAGATTATTTATTAAACCACCTAAACCCAAAACTTTGGAATGAATTGAGAGAAAAAGTTGATGAACTGCTTGAAAATCCTAAAAAGCAGCATAAAATCTTAAAAAATGGATTTATTGAACACTTCAACCGTGCTAATAAAAACCCACAAATACTTAAAAATTTTCTTCAAAAGAAGTGAAAAAACATGAACAAAATCATATTATTAACCGGTGCAAACGGCTTTTTAGGGACCCAAATTACTTCACGCCTTCTTAAACAATACAATCATAAAATCATTGTTTTAATGAGGGGTGAAAGCAAAGAAGATGCTGTGAATAGGCTATATAGGGGATGGTGGGAATTCCCAGAACTCCTAGAAGAAATAGGTGGTAGAATTCATGTGTTAAATGGTGATATTTCAAAAAGCAATCTTGGACTAAAAAAGGACGAATATGAAAAACTTGTCCAAAATATTACCCACATAATTCACACTGCTGCAGACTGGAGACTTAAAAGTTCCCACAAGGAACTCCAAAAAACCAATGTACAAGGAACCCAAAATCTACTAGAATTGGCCCAGTTAGCCCATGAAGACCATGGATTGGAACGTTTTTCCCATTTATCCACTGCTTACGTGGCTGGGGCTAAAATGGGCATAATATCTGAAAATAATTTAACATCCAAACATGGATTTTTAAATAATTATGAAAAAACTAAGTTTGAAAGCGAAATTGAAGTGAAAAAATCAGAATTTAACATATCCATTTTTCGTCCAAGCATGATTGTCGGCGATTCAACCACAGGATACGTTAAAACATTTAATACGATATATATACCCTTAAAATTATATTTAAAAGGCCAATTACCAATAATCCCAGCTCACCCATCAATGAAAGTCAACTTAGTCCCTGTAGATTATGTTGCAGATGCGGTCATAGACTTGACATTTGATTCAAGAGCAGCGAATAAAACTTTCCATTTAACAGCACCACGAGGATCTCTTCCCACTTTAAAAGAACTTCTCAAATTTGTTAAAAAATGGAGCCATGAAAACCTTAATGTTAAACTTAATAACCCAATTTACATGCCACTGAACATTACATTCATTCAAAAAATTTCATCCATTGGCAAAATATTCGAGAAAACAGCTAGATTATTCGAAACTATTAACACCCTTTCACCTTATTTAAATGAAGACAGAGATTACCAAAGGAATAACACAGATAAAATACTAGGACCTTATAAACATGATTGGCATGATTTTTTACCTAAAATCCTTGAATTTGCCATCTATTATGGATTTTTACACAGATCTGATCGCACAGTCCATGAACAAGTCTTATTCCGCTTAAAGAGCAGAAGCATGCCCACTCATTACCATGACATTGTTAAAGGTGAAATTAAAAATTTTAGCGCACTTGATATCCATCAAAACATAATCAAGGCTTTGAAATCCCTTCAAAAAATGGGAATTCAGAAGGGTGACAAGATAGCAATAACGGGTTTCAACAGCACAAGATATTTCATACTAGATATTGCAATTGGCCTTACAGGTGCCGTAAGCGTCCCTATTTATTATACAAGTCCTCTAGACGAAATCAAACAAATATTATCTGACAGTTGCGCGAAGATATTTTTCGTAGGAAACCCTAAACTTCTAAAGGATTTAAAGGACATGCGGATTCCCATAATTTCATTCCATAATGGGAAAGATGATATTATATCATGGAAAAAGTTCCTTAAAATTGGCGAAAAGAGAAATAAAATTGCAAACATCCCTTTAAATTTCAATGATGTTGCTACTATACGTTATACTTCAGGGACAACAGGAAAACCACGGGGGGTCATATTTACCCATGGGAATCTACGTTGGATGGCAGAATTTATTGCGTCAATGCCCCCATGGAAAGACAGAACCAATGAAGTATCTTATCTGTCATTTTTACCCATGAATCATGTTGTCGAAGGTATTTTCGGAACATATTCACCATATTATGCTCCCACATCCTTAAATATCTATTTTCTGGAAAATTTCCAAAATCTTGTAAAAGCTCTTCGAATAACAAGACCCACGATATTCTTTTCAGTACCCCGTTTCTATGAAAAAGTATGGGACAGTCTACGAAATTCAAAAATAGGAAAAACCTACCTAAACTCTAAGGGGATTTTAAAGAAACTCTTAAAAAAATTGATTAAAAAAAGAATCCTTAAAAAAACCGGCTTGGATAAATGCAAGCAATTAATTGTCGGTTCCGCGCCAATAAACGATGATATCCTCCAATCCTACCATGAGATTGATATCGAAGTCCATAATGCTTACGGATTAACTGAAGCACCACTTGTAACTATTAACAAGACGGGAAGAAACAGGATAGGGACAGTAGGAGAACCCCTACCATCCACCGATATTAGTATAGCTTCGGATGGTGAAATACTAGTAAAGGGGCCACAGGTAACCCAAGGCTATTTTAAAGGCAATTCTATCCAAATTTTTAAAAATGGGTGGCTTCACACAGGCGATATTGGCCACATAACTCCACAGGGCTCTCTTGTAATCACAGGCCGAAAAAAGGAGTTTATAATTAATTCTTATGGTAAAACGATAAATCCATTAAAGATTGAAGGAATGCTTAAAAACATCCCAGGGATCAGAGAGGCCATGATAATCGGTGATGAAAAACCATATTGTAGTGCTCTTTTATGGACCAAAGAGGCGCACCCAAAGAGTATCGACGATAATATTAAAGAAATAAATACTTGTCTCTCCCACCCAGAAAAGATCAAAAGATGGGTTGTTCTAAATGACGACCTTTCAATTGGTGCTGATTTAACCCCAAATCTTAAACTTAAAAGAAAAGCCATTATTAAACGTTATAGGGATGTTGTTGAATTTATTTATGGCGATGGCCCAAAAACTTGTAATATATTACATTTTGGTCATGTAAAGGTGCTATCATGAGCTTTTTATTAAAAATTGCTTCACTTTGGCTTCCAGATTTTATCATGAAAAAGGAATTGGATAAAATAGCTTTATCAACCATAAATGGACTAGACAAACTTTTGGAAGAATATGCCCCTTCAAAGGTGGGGGAAATTCCAGATGAAAAACTAGAAGGGAGCCTTGAAGAAAGAAGAGCTTCAATGGCCATGGCCCATAATAAGCGTGTCAAGGCATTGATAAGTGCAATAGGACATGAAAAGACTATCAAAATTGGAAGAGAAGCCATGTTTAGAGTGGGTTGTAATCTGGGATGTGAAGCTCGACAAAGACTTAAAGTGGGAAATGATCTTGGAGATCTTGAACTCGCAGCTAAAATATTATACAGAATATTGGGGATAAAATTTAAGATAAAAAATATGGTCATGGTCGTAAATACATGTTCCTTATCCAAATATTATTCTCCAGAAGCTTGCATGGTTTTAAGCGCCGCAGATGAGGGTGTAGTACATGGGTTAAATAAAAATTTGGATATGCAATTTAAACATAGAATTACCATTGGATCACTTGAATGTATAGCTTGTATATATAGGGTAAAAAGATGAGAGCAATAGTTGTAGGAACCGGAGCGGGAGGAACAACAGTTGCTCGTGAATTGGCAACTCGAGGCTTCAAGGTAGTAATATTAGAAGCGGGAAAGGAATTCAAACCATTCAGACGACTTTTATCATTAGCCGCGCCACTTAGAAAAACTGGTATTCTCGGAAATGAAAAGATCATTAGCCGAATATTTCCTTCAATGAACACTATAAGATCAAATGATCTTGTACTTTTAAGGGGAATGACAATAGGCGGTTCCACCACCCTTTCTTGTGGCAATATAGCCCGAGCTGAGCACGGATTAAAGAAAATTGGACTTGACCTCACACCAGAATTTGAAGAACTTGAAAAAAATATTAATATAAAGGATTTTCCAAGAAAAAGGTGGCGGCCAATAACAAATAAAATGTTCGAAGTTGCAGAAGGACTTGGGTTGAAACCAAAATCCACATACAAGGCTATAGACCCTGATAAGTGTGTATCTTGTGGATTATGTGAACTTGGATGTGCTACGGGTGCTAAATGGGATTTTAGGCGTTTTTTGGATGATGCAATCCGTGAAGGCGCCTTACTTTATACATCGTCACCCGTTAAAAAGGTCATAACAGAAAATGGAAAAATTAAAGGCGTTATTGTAAAACGCGGGTTCAAGTCCAAGACTTTAAAAGCAGATGTTGTTGTTTTGGCTGCTGGAGGGATTGGCACGGCCCAGATACTAAGAGCTTCGGGACTACCAGTTGAAGACAACTTGTGGGTTGATATCGTCCTCACATTAGGGGGTGTTTTGAGAGGGGCTGAACAGCTTAAAGAACCTCCTATGCTCTGGTATACAGAAGATGATGGTTATATCCTCTCTCCTTATATCGATATTTTATCCCACTGGTTTCATAAACCATGGAGGAATGTCTCTCTAAAAGATAGGGTGGGTATAATGGTAAAACTTGCAGATACGGAAGATGGGACAGTCTTTGCACATGGAAAGGTTGAAAAAACCATAAAAGACGAAGATCGTTTGCGCTTGGATAAAGCGCTTGAAAGTGCTAGAAAAATTATGGAATCTGCTGGCGTTTCAGGTCCATATATTAAGGGAATGTACAATGGGGGACACCTTGGAGGTACCGTTCCACTCAAGGCTGAGGATTTAGATTCAATGAAGCCTTCATGGTTGCCTAACGGTTTGTGGGTTGCTGATCTTTCATTAGCACCTCGTTCACAAGGAATGCCCACGATGCTCCTTGCAGCAGCCCTTGCACTTAGAGTATCAAAAAAAATAGTAAATTGTAAATTATAATCGCCCTAATATGGTGGATTTACACTTTTTTAATAAAAATATTGAACGGGTTGATGTTTTTTTATTATATACTTTCCCATAAAATAGTGGAGAGTATTTTCAGGTTATCCCTAATTTTTTAAACATTCATATAGGGATTATTAAAAAAGTTTATAAACTTTCCAATTGATGATATGGGGTGGGATATCAATTATGTGGATAATACAGTGCATGGAAGTTTTTGGATTATATAAAGTGGAGTTCATAAGATGTTGGGGGAAGTTCATCCTTTTAAAAACTCTTTTGTTAGGTGATATATAGAAAAATTTATATTATCATAAATAATCATGTTAATTATCAGATTAATTAGGAGTAAAGACAATGTCCATAGCAAGGATCGGTTATGGAATCGCCTACTTCATCATATTAATATACAATATCCTTAAATCAGCCCTGAACGTGGCTAAAATGGTCTTAACAGGGAATATAAAACCAGTAGTGGTTGAAATTGAAACAATATTGGAGCGTCCGATATCACAGACCATACTCGCAAACAGCATAACCTTGACACCAGGAACTCTCTCAATAGACCTTAACCCAGAAAAAAGAGTATTAAAAGTCGCCACAATAATACCAAAAGAAAAAGAAGAAATAATACCATTTGAACCCTACATCAAAAAGATGCTAGAATAGGGGGACTAAGCTTGGATCTACTGTTAATCTCAGAGTATATCTTCCTCACATCCCTTGCAATATTCATAATCGCGGCAATCAGAATCGCCACAAGAAAAACAATAGCAATGGGCCTTGTAGGAGTTTCAGCATTAAGTATTGCAGTGGCAACAATACTCATACTCATAAACAAAATCCATGGTATAGGATTCTGCCGAGACATTGCCTATGCACTCGTACTACTCGGACCCGTAGGCACAATAGCATTTGCAAAGGTCCTAAAGGGGTGAATAAAATTGGATCCCATCATAATAATCAGATCAGCCATTCTACTAATCTCCTCAATACTATTACTGATAAGTGCAATAGGAATACTAAGATTCAAAGATAATATCCCCAGAGTCCTATATGCAAGGATACACATCCTCGGCGTGGCCGATATCGCATGCATCATCGCCCTTTTAACATTATATGAACCGCTTCTTGCAGTCACATACTTCATATTGGCACCATTCGCAGCCCATGCAATCGCAAACGCATACTATTATGGGGAGGAAAATCATGATTGAATACCTGATAATGCTCATAATATTGTTAGGGGCGATACTTGCACTGGTCCAAAGAGACCTTCTAAAGGCGGCTATATTAACAGGCATCCCAGGAGCGTCCATGGCATTACTTTACCAGTTTCTACTCGCCCCGGATGTTGCATTGACACAGGCAATCGTAGGATCCGCGATAATACCAGTATTCTTCGCACTCGCAGTCTATAAGACCAGGAGGATGGAAGAATGATACCAGTACAGTTAGCATCATTCTTCACAGCAGCAAGCCTAATCCTAATCGGTATTATAGGCGTTTTCTTCATCGACAACCTCATAAAAAAGGTGATAGCACTCTCATTTGTAAGTGACGGGGTTAACCTTTTCTTGGTGACGCTAGGTTACAAGCCTGGTGGCATAGTATATATTCACATGCCAGGAATGTCAAGTTCATGGTTTGCCCAGAATGCATCATACCCCTTGCCATTTGCTCTCGTACTAACAAGTATAGTTATCGGTGCAAGCACCCTCGCAGTCATGCTAGCTATAATAATCATATTATACCACAGACATGGTAGCCTTTCATCAAAAATACTTGAAGACTAAAAAAAGGAGAGGATTAGCATATGAAATCCCTTATTGCCCTGATGGTAATACTACCAATTCTATGCGGTCTACTCTTGAACCTACTCCATAAAAAGGATAGAACAATAAAAATATTAGCATTGACCGTTGCAATAATACTCCCGATAATCCCTTTAATCGCAAGTTATGGAGCCTACTATTTTGGAGGATACCCACCAATCACGGAAAATCCCACCATTGCAAAATATCTGCCAGCATATATCACAGGATCGTATTTAGCTAAATTCCACCCTGCGATAACCTACATCTTCAACAGCGCCCAGAGAATATTCATCTTCATACTTGGGATCGTAGCGTTCCTCGCGATCTTCACATCACTAAATGAGGTTAAAAGACCATCTGGGGTCTACTCTTTCCTAATGTTCATGGCCACAGCAGCTGTAACAGCTATTATATTAGCAGATGACATATTCAACTTGTATGTCTTTTTTGAGATAGCCGCTATTTCACAAGCAGGCATCATCCTCTCCTCCAATATCAAGGGAAGTTATAAAATGGCCCTAAGGTACCTTTTCCTTGGAGGTGTCGCGGCGCCAATGCTACTGTTGGGCGTGGCCCTATTATTAGGTGCTATAGGGAGTGTTAACATATCAGACATGATATTCGCCATGAAGAACGGCCTCATAGACCAGGGTAATCCAATATTTTTAACAGCTGCGGGGCTAATAATCTTTGGCTGGCTTTATGGGTCAGGTCTGCCACCATTCCACACAATAAAATCAGGATTGTACAGTAAGGCCCTTCCACATGCAGCTTCCCTTATCCAAGCATTTTCAGTATTTACCCTTGTGGCTTTGGGCGTGATCATACTCAGATTATTCTATTATATCCCAGTTGTGAGGTGGGCTATTATCATATTTTCTATTGCAGCCATGGCCCTTGGTATTAGCATGGCTATCATGCAGACAGACTTCAAACGTTTGATAGGTTTCCTTGCAGTTGGAGAATTAGGTTATATTGGGATAGGACTAGGATTAGGGACTAGTATGAGCATAACAGCAGGTCTTTTCCAGGCGGTGAACGAGGCATTGGTAACCGCCTGTCTTTTCTTGGGCTTTGGGACAATACTTTACCAGGCAGGTACAAGTGAAATAGATAAACTGGGAGGTCTTTTAAAGTATAAACCTGGCGTGGCTGGGCTCATGATTTTAGCAGGTTTTATAATGGCTGGTATACCACCATTTAATGTCTTCCAGAGCAAATTAATGCTCATAGAATCTGCTATAAGCGCAGGGTTCCCTGAACTTGCCATTATAATGATATTGTTGAGTATAGTTACATTCATGACTTTCATGAAGGCATATTATTCAATCTATCTAAAACCGGAACCAAGAGGTCTTGAAGTTAAAGCTGAAAGGATACCCTCTTCCACGATATTTTCCATGATAATATTGTTGGTGATTTGCACAATCCTTGGTATACTACCACAACTTGCAACTTCACAATTTGGGAGCATAATCCATGCACTCATGCTATAAGAAGGGGGAGATCATGACAATATATGATACTATAATCGAAAAGATAAGAGAGATAGAAGAGAAGACTAAGAAGGAGGCGCGAGTAACGAATATATCCACTTCTGCTGTTTTAACCGCTGAACTCACTATTGTATCCACGATATTCTTAGTGATATTGATGATAAGGAAACTAAATATCTATGTAATGGTTCTTGTTCTATTATTGGTGGGTTTCATGTTATTTTCAATGACTCCTATTACGGTTATCCTACGGAGGGAGCAAACTGATTCATTCCATAAGATGATATTCTATGTCATTTTAACCTTTGGAGTTTTAATAACATTATTCTACTGGGGGAATATAAATGCTTGAAGGGATTAGAAGCCTTATAGCAACGTTCTCATTAGTTATTTTTGGGGTCACGCTCTTTGACACCATAATAGGCCTTTATAGGGTTCTTAATCCTGGTATAAGTTACATATATAATTATGTGGGTACAAGGATAGCCCCTAACATGGTTACAATTGTCGTGTTTGATTGGAGAGGATATGATACCCTGGGGGAAGCTCTAATATTAGTTACAGCGGTTATTGTAACATTACTCATCTTTGGGAGAGGGAAAGTAGAACTTGGAGGGAAATAGGTATGAGCACCATACTTAAAATATTCGCATTCCCAGCATCAATACTCATAATATGTCTTGGGATTTCAACAATACTAGGGGGCCATATAACCCCTGGGGGAGGATTCCAGGGTGGCGCGATCATAGCAGCAGGATTCATATTCTGTGCAATAGTCTACGGATCTGAGAAGACACCATTCAAATTTACACACAGATTCATGGCAGCGTTAGAGAGTATAGGGGCCATAGGCTACATACTCCTAGGATTGGTTGGGATCCTATTCTCAGGTTACTTCCTCTACAATATAGGAGTGGACTTGTATAATCTTCTACCAAGTTTAAGTGGTGTTTTCAATTATCCTGACGCGGTACACGCGGGTATAATACCATACCTGAACATATTAATAGGATTAAAGGTGTTAGTGGGTTTGAGCGCTGTCGTTATAACCTTCCTAGAATTTAAAGGAGAATAAGGTGGAAACAAATGTTATACGTTGGTCCAAGCCTCTTTGGATTCCTAATAGGTTTCATCCTCGGAACAAGGATAAAAGAAGACGAAGAAGTGAGATTTCCACTATCATCTTATATTGTGATTTTGATAGCTGCAATTTTAATGGCATGGCAGCTGGGCCCATTCCCATATTATCATGATCTGCCATTGGCAAGTGGTTTTATGGCGGCATTCGTTGGTATAATAGCAGGGAGGATCATAAGAGGCTAGACGGGGAGTAGGATTATGTTCATCACAACAGCAAAATGTGAAGGGATAGGCGAATGTGTAAAGGCGTGTCCAACAGATGCTATAAGATTAATTGATGGTAAAGCGTTCAGCTGCATCACTTGTGGTGCATGCGCCGATGAATGCCCAAATAAGGCAATACAACAAAATAAGTATGGTGGATTCGTTGTTGATAGGGCAAAATGTAACCTATGTGGTATGTGCGAATACATATGCCCAGTTAACAGTATAAAAATAGAGGACGATATAGTGAAGGGTATATGCGCCAGATGCGGATTATGCGAGGATGCCTGTCCTGTTAACGCGCGTATAGACGCATTTGACCTCATAGAAGAACGTCAACTAAAATTCCTCGAGGCCCTAGATTTTGCTGTTAAAATACCCAAAAAACGAAAACCCTTAAAAAAGGAGGTTAAAAGGATAAATGTGATAACAGACCCTGAAAAATGCATCAAATGTAGAAGATGCCAATATTATTGTCCCACAGGAGCCATAATCGTAGATTTGGATAAAGAAGGATTCTGCAGTGAATGTAGAGTATGTGAGGATGTTTGCCCTGTCGGGGCTATAGAGGACATAACTATAGACCCTGAAAAGTGTACATTATGCCTCAAATGCATGGAAGAATGCCCGAACAATGCAATCTATACTGATGATTTCACAGTCAAAATAAGGAAACCCGATAAAGAATTAGAAGGGGTTATAGTTTCTTGTCTAAATTGTGGATTATGTGCGAGTGTATGCGAAACCGGCGCCCTTAAAATGATAGATGGTAAAATACGCTATGATCCATCATTATGTGAAGAATGCGAAGAAAAACCATGTTTAGATGTTTGCCCGGTAGGCACCCTCAGAGTAGGATCCGATGGAAGATTGAAAGGATATTGTGTATCTTGTGGAAAATGTGTACAATCCTGCGACATTTATGAAGCACGCGACTTCCAAGAAGTTAAATGGGATGGTACTGTCTCTGAGGATTGCATATCATGTGGCACCTGTGCAGAGGTCTGTCCAAAAGATGCTATAACCCTTAAGAAGGGTTCCATCGAAGTCGACTTCGATAAATGCATATTATGCGAAAAATGTGGGATACATTGCCCAACAGACGCCATACCAAAAACCACAATGCGCAAAAAGTCAATAAAGGATGGATTCACCTTAATAGATGACAGATTATGTATAAAGTGCGGTCTCTGCATGGAAACATGCCCAGAGGATGCTATAACAAAAACACCAGACAATATAATGGTAGTGGATGAAGACAAGTGCATCTACTGCGGAGCATGCAACAACATATGCCCAGCTAAGGCCATACTATTCGAGAGAGAATTCAGCCTCTCCAAATAAAAGGGGGACCATACTATGAAAAATTTGTTAAGGATACTATTGGAAGGCGCCTACACCAACATCAAAAGGATATTTTTCGCCGCTGATAGGGTTACAGACATGGAACTTAGAAAGAAAATACTCACAGGAAAAGTTGAACCAACACCCAAAGTAGCTGAAACCCCATGTATTGGCTGCGGAGGATGCTCAAATGCCTGCCCCACAGGAGCCATCCAGATGAAGGATCTTGAAGAACCGATCGAGATAGCTGAAGACCTCATAAAGAGGCAAATACCAGTCCTAGATTCTGAAAAGTGCGTCTACTGTTATTATTGTCATGATTTCTGCCCATTATATGCTCTATTCGGAGAGCCTGGGACAATACACCCAAATGATGTTGGCATTGTGGAATTTGATGTTAAAGAAGCCATCGAAAAACCCGTCAAAATACCCGATGAAAAACTGAAATTCATAACACAATTCCTATCAGACAAAAGCATTCTAGAACGTGAAAAGACTTCAAAAAAGTGAAGGGGGAGTTTAATGGGGATCAAATCATTTGCAAGGGCCAGAGCTATACATGCAATGCTAGTATATACAGGGGGATGCAATGGCTGCGACATAGAAATCGTGAACGCGGTTTTCTCCCCAAAATATGACGCTGAACAATATAAAATATTCCTAACATGGAATCCCAGGGAAGCAGACGTACTCATAGTAACAGGACCAGTGACCAAACAAAACAAAAAGCCATTAGAAGAAATTTACAAGGCAATACCCGAGCCAAAACTTGTCATAGCAGCGGGTGCCTGTGCTCTCATGGGGGGAGTTTATAAGAACATCCACGGTGACATACCATCAGAAGAGATCGCCGGACCAGTTGAGGAAGTAATACCAGTAGATGCCAAAGTCCCAGGATGCGCAGTGAGACCAGAAGACGTGTTAGCCGGCGCCATATCTGTATTACCAAAACTTTTAGAAGCTAAATAATCGTGAGGGGTGACAAAATTTGGATAGAAATATTATAGAAACTGAGATCACAATGGGGACAGTCCATTCAGCAGCTATAGAACCATACCGTGTCAGACTCTTCGTGGAAGATGAGATAGTGAAGGATGCTGAGATAACAGTAGGCGTCAATCATAGGGGAGTGGAGCGTATAATGGAAGGACTCCCGGTAGAGAAAGCCAACAGCCTCACAGAAAAAATATGTGGCATATGTTCTGGTGTACATTTATGGAATTCAGTCCTAGTCGCTGAAAAAGGATTAGAGATAGAAATACCCGAAAGAGCCAGTTATATAAGGATAATAGTGGGCGAACTTGAAAGGATACATAGTCACCTCCTATACTTGGCCCATGGTAACGAGGTCCTAGGACATGAAACATTCTCAATGAGATTATTCTATATAAGAGAGACCGTGATGGAACTTTTGAGGATGATAGGGGGCAACAGAGTCCAATATGGCGTCCCCATCATAGGTGGGATAAGACCAAGGGCAGAATTAGATGAGATGAAAATCCAGAAAATAAGAGAAGGCATAAATTACATAGAAGAAAAAGTGAAAGAGTTTGCAGATCGTTTCACCTCAGATCCCATGATAATGTCACGCATAACAGGGGTATGTCCGCTCAGCAGAAAAGATGCTCTTAGACTGGCGGTAACAGGGCCAACCTTGAGGGCTACGGGGGTGGAATTTGACATGCGGAGGGAGATGGAATGTTACGACCCCTTTGAATTTGATATCATCACACAAGATGATGGAGACGTGAAATCCAATCTCCTCGTCAGGGTCTTCGAAATCTTTGAATCTGTTAAAATAATAAGGCAGGCCTTGGATAACCTCCCAGAGGGGGCTATCGTGGATAGAAGTTGGGAAATGCAAGACACCGAGATAACAAAAAGTTATGTTGAAGCTCCAAGGGGCACATTATATCATTCTTATGCCATCGAAGATGGTAGGGTCAGGAATGTTGTTATAAGAACACCTTCAATGGCTAATATAGGTGCCATGCAATATGCACTTATAGGCCATCATATAACAGACGCTCAACTTGGGATAGTGCAATGCGATCCTTGCTTCACTTGTACAGATCGTGCAATAGAAATAATCAAAATAGGGTGATAATAATGGAATATTCTCTAATAACTGTCATTGGGACCATCATCATCGGATTCATAGTTAGCCTATGGCTTCCCGGCCTTGAAAGGAAACTTATACATGCGCGGATCCAGCAGAGAATAGGCCCGCCAATTTCTAGTCCAGGTATAATGGCCCCATTAAAATTCTTTTTTAAAGAGACCATAAGACCATATTCACCATTGCCAAGATTATATAATTCATTACCACTTATCGGATTATTATCTGTGTTTCTTATTTTCCTCTTCTCGGTCCCTGAAACTTATCATCTAGGGGCTCTTGCAAGTATAGTTGCAATTGTGGGTTTCTTGAAGATAGAGGAAGTTATATATGTTTTCATGGGGTCCCTTTCAAAGTCTGTCATGTCCCTTAGGATGCCATTCCCAGATCTTGCTAAGGGTGCTAAGCATCCTAATGTGCAGAGAAGCTTCTTAGAGGATATAAGTGCTATGAGAGCGTTCAGATTAATAGCATTCGGGTCATTCCCATTATATATAGCACTATTCATCCCGGTGGTCATCTCCAGGAGCATATTCTTGGGGGATATAGTGGCTTATCAGCAGGTTCATGGTCCAATACTTTTTTCAGTAGCTGGTGTAATAGGGGCCATAGTATTCTTTATAGGGTATATGATACTCCTTAATGAGTATCCATTTGTCATTTTAAAGGCAAAGGCTGATGTAATCGAGGGTCCGTATATGGAGTATGCTGCTAAGTGGCGTGCATTAGTTTATATAATGAGGGGTTTTCTCATGTTCACACTTGCCATGTTATTCTCAGTATTGTTTCTGGGTGTGCCGCCGAGTATATTCAGTTGGGGCATACTTGTTAGTATCCTCGTGGCGGTATTGTTCCCCATGTTAATGGCTTCTTTCAGCGCTTTCGCCCCAATCTTCACGTTTAAACAATTTTATCCTGTGACATTCGGGGCGACGATACTTGGAGTTGTAGCCCTCTTGGCAGCATTCATATAAAATGTAAGGGGTTGAATAGATGAAGATGGTTATAAGACCTCACCATATTATAAGCCTTGGAGGATATATAGTAGAATGGGATTTCCCATACAGGAATCTTATAGTTGTGAACCCAACTGATGAGCCTATAAAAATAGAGGTTCCAGTGTTTGATGAGGATTGGATTGAAGAGCACAAGAAACTTGGACTTAGAATAACCCCTGTAGGATATGAGGATAATTATCTCAGCCTCTGGAAGAGGGAGAAATCCAAGTTAGATTAGGGGTATTATGGTTGTAACCGCTATTAGTATAAAGACTGTTGAAAGGCCGGGTGTTCTCAGTGAGATAACTGAGATGATAGCCCGGAAGGGTATAAATATAAGCTATGCTTATCTTTATGTGGAGGAGGGTGGGGTAGGCTCAATATACATGGAACTAGAGGATGTTGAGGATATAGATGGGCTTATCAGTGATTTGAAGTCTTTTGAAAGTGTTTTGGATGTTAATGTTCACAGGCCGCTTGAGGATATTTATGGAAAGCGTATAATAATCATTGGGGGTGGGGCGCAGGTTTCACAGGTTGCTATGGGGGCTATAAGTGAGGCTGACAGGCATAATATTCGGGGTGAGAGGATAAGCGTCGATACTATACCCCTTGTTGGAGAGAAAGAACTTGCAGAGGCTGTTAGGGCTGTTGGACGGCTTCCAAGGGTTGGTGCGTTGGTCCTTGCGGGTTCTCTTATGGGTGGTGAAATAAGCAAGGCGGTAGAAAAAATAAAAAGGGAACAGAATATTATTGTGATAAGTCTTAACATGCCTGGTAGTGTTACCGAAAAGGCGGATCTTGTAGTTACTGATCCTATACAGGCAGGTGTCATGGCTGTTATGGCTGTGGCTGACACTGCCATATTTGACATAAAGAAGGTGCGAGGTAAAAGGTTTTAGCTCATTTCTATGGCTCTTATAAGTTTACTTGCAGTGTTTTTTACTTCGGGATCTTTTATGTCTTTGCTTTCCCTTATTCGCAAGGCGAGTTCTAATACTCTGGGGACGTCTGATGGTTTTATCTTTTCAGCCATTTCAAGGTAACTTTCCTCTTTTTCCTCTATTTTTACTTTCTTTTTTTCCATGAGCTCTAGTAGAACCTTACATGTGTTTAGGATATCTGGGTCGTCTATATTTTCACATTTTTTTAGAAGTTCTTCTTTCATCTTTAAACCACCATATAATATTGTAATCCTTGTCTTATAAAAATTTATAGTTTTTCTGGGCAGATATCATTGTAGTTGCACTTTTCACATTTTCGAGGGTTTGGATTTATTGATGGTGTATATTTTCCTTTTAAAATCCCTTTTATTTCTTCTATGATGGTAAGAAGGTCTCCTCTAAGGGTCTGGTCTATGATAACCGGTCTTCTTTCACCTACTGGGATGTAATCTACGAATCCCAAGAAGACTTCGCTCTTAAACTCTTTTTCTATTAATAGTGCATATGCGGCTACTTCTAGGGCGTCTGAATCCCAAACACCTTTATAGGG
Organism: Methanothermobacter sp.; assembly: GCA_030055615.1. Classification (NCBI taxonomy): domain Archaea; kingdom Methanobacteriati; phylum Methanobacteriota; class Methanobacteria; order Methanobacteriales; family Methanobacteriaceae; genus Methanothermobacter; species Methanothermobacter sp. The sequence goes on from JASFYN010000001.1 coordinate 190,126, forward strand.
TGGCAGTCCTGCTTTAATTTTAATTGGATAATATTTTCCTTTGATGATTTCAATTCGGTGAACATTCCCAGAAAGTTCTAGACTATCATCATAGATCCTATAATTGTTTAGACTTGGATTTGCTATGAATTTTCTGATCTCCCATCCATCTTTTCCAGTTACGTCCATGAACCTTTTAATTTTTATTGATTCCACTTCAGCCTCCGTTTCAAGGATCTTTTTGATTTCACTTGAAGGTGCTAATTTTTCAACTTCCCTTTTTAGAATATCTCTTATCTCATCAAATCCCATTTCCTTGCGGATTAGTGGTAATGTTTCCCCTATCAGATCCCTAAAATCGTTATAAGCCCCCCTAATCAGTTTAATCTTTCGTATACTATTTTCATCAACTTCTTCTAGATATAATTTGAAAGGACAGAAAAGATATTCTGATATGAAAGAAACCCTCATATTCATAAAAAACACCAATATAATATTACTAAATTAGGATACTATTAAACTTATCGATTAAACCCTTAAAACTAGAAGATGGGATATTTTACTTTTATATATTCATTGAGGGCTTCTCTTGTTGTCCCCACGACCACCCTGTAACCTTCCCTTGCACCGGTATATTTTTCCAATTCACCCTTAGCTATTATTCTTTCACCTTCCTTCGCTTGGCCAGCATATGTATGGGTGAAAGACACAACCTCATCTATATCCACATTTGGACCTTCTATGATGCGAACATCCTCTACTTTATAAATGGCAGGGTTGTCAAATGCTGCCATGGCATCATAAACCCTAGCCTCTATTTTTATCCTACCAATGGGCTCATATACTGTGTCGGCCCATGAGCCTTCTATTTCATCCCAGCTGCGAGTCGCAAGTATATCAAACAATGTGCCGTTAACAAGACCCCTATTATTTTTACGCTCCTCATACCAACAAAACTCTTCAAAACTCAAACTATCATCCTTTATACGCTTTTTATAAACCTTCAACCAATAATCTTCACTTAAACTCTCAAATGGTCCTTGATCTTTAAGTTGTGCGAATGTCTCAAGCGCCTTCCTATGATTCTCAAGGCCATAAATAACGAAGTCAATATCCGAACTTTCAGGATCATGCAGTGATGGTAGAATAGAACCAGAAACCCCCATATCATTATATGATATTGATGCTTCCTCATGGAAGGCGTCAGCTATTATCAGAACCTTCTCAAGCAGCTCATCAGAAGGACCTTCTTCTAGGATCTCCCTTAATCGTCCTGTTGGTGTTAAAATCTCTTCTATAAGCTCTTCAGGAACTGCTAAAATGACCTTTCCAAGATTTTCAGCTTCATATAAATAGGTTGGATAGTTCTCTTTAAGGAACTGGTAGGCCCCCTCTGAGTCCACCTTAGAATATCTTCCACCATCCCTTGACCTTTCACCCTCTGGATCAGGTATGTATCTTAAAAATGCGATTATACGATCCTCAGGGTGCAAGTAGGATGTAGTTGCGAAGAAAAGATCATCCACAGTATATACAAAATCTCTTGGCCTTGACATCATAGGATAAAATAAATGTGAAAACTAATAAATAATTTACCAAAAAAATTGAGTCTTTATCATGATAGTCAAGAGAATAAAACCCTCCCAAGACTTGAAAGAAGAACTTTTAAAGATAAAGGGTAGTGGCATAATAGTATCAGGTATAGGGAGTCTTAAAAGAGCCACTTTAAGGTTAGCAGATGAAAAAATAGTGAAAATTGAAGGCCCCTTTGAGATAATATCCATGCAAGGTACAATCACGGCAGATGGCATACATGTACACATGGCAATAGCCAACAAAAACGGGAAAATAATAGGAGGACACCTAAAGGGAGGATGCATGGTCCACACAACAGTAGAAATCGCAATTTTGCCATACAATGGGATTTTAAGAAGATTAAAGGATGAAGAAACTGGCTTCATGGAATTAGATATAGGAGGGCCTTGATGATACATGAACACCTCAAGGATGGAATATTATATGATGGCACCCAGATAAGACCCAACTGGGCCCTTAATGAACTCAATATCAAAGGCCCAAGTATAATAACATGGATCGGGCCCATGAACATAAAAGACATCATAGACTACGAGGACAAAAACCTTGAAATAAAGGCCGAGAAGATGGCCCATTTCATAGTAGAACATTTTGATGAACAACCAGCGAATCTAAGATTATGTTATCATCGTCAAAGGATGCTTGTAATGATACTTCAAGAAGAATTATGGGAACATGACATACCCACAAAGAGGGAAGGTGACGACCTCTACATAGGCACTGGGAAACTTACTGTGTCAGTGGCCACGGCAGCAGTCTCAAGCATGAAAATACACCTTGGAATGAACATAACAAGCAAAGGAACCCCCGCGGATGTTGAAACAGTTGGAATACTAGATTACAAGGACTTGGGAGAAGATGACATAATAAAAATCGTGAAAAATGTGGCCAAGAAGTACATCCAAGAGATCAAATTAATAGAAGAGGATATTGCAAAGACAAGAACAGGGTGATATGCGTTGAAGATAATCATAGAGGGTATACATGCTAATTTGAGATTTTCAGCAGCACATATGATACCCGAGCATGAAACATGTGGCGTCATCCATGGACACTCCTATATAGTTGATGTGGAAGTGGAAGGCAAGCCAACAGGAAAACATGGTTTCATAGTTGACTTCAAAGATGTTAAGGGTATAATGCGTAGAATCTGTAAAAGATTGGATCACCGTCTGTTAGTGCCATTGAAAAGTCCGGTAATGGACATCCAAGTAAGTGATGAGAAGGTAGAATTTCAAGTTGCAGGTAAAGAATATAAAATACCAAGGGAGGATTGCTGCCTATTACCTATAGAATCCACTTCTGCAGAGGGACTTGCAGAATATTTCGCTAAGAGGCTCTATGAAGAGCTGAAAAAGTATAATAAGATGATAAGAAATGTCAAAGTTTGTGTGAATGAGGGTATAGGACAAGGCGCTATTTTCACCTACCCGGGAGTGGATAGAATATGAGAGCCCCTATAATGGAGGTCTTTTCCAGCATACAAGGGGAGGGGCTCTTGGTTGGGTGCAGGCAAATATTCATAAGATTTGCAGGTTGTAACCTCAACTGCAGATACTGCGACACTCCCGAGAGCAGAGACCCCAAAAGGGGAGAATTGACCAATATAAAAGATCTTAAATTTAAGATAAAAGAACTTGAGACTCCTGATCTTCATTCAATCAGTTTAACAGGTGGGGAACCTTTACTTTACGCCGATTTTATAAAAAATCTATTGCATGAAACTAATTATAGGTTCCTGTTAGAAACTAACGGATCTTTACCAGGTGAAATCAAAAAAATAGCCCATCTTATCGATTATGCATCTGTTGATATAAAATTACCAGAACATGTTGATAGTGAGGAAATTATAGAAAAAGAAATCAGGTCCATAAACATATTAATAAAAAGAGGTGTAAATACATATCTCAAGGTGGTGGTCCTTCCAACTATGCCCCCACCCTATATGGGACAAGTAGCCCAGAAACTCCAAGAGGAGATTTCAGAACCCTCCAAGACCCCCATAGTGATCCAACCAAGCAGTCCATTGGATTACTGGATTGGGAGCGCTCCTCGACTGTTAAGGATTTCAGAGGAAATTGGAAGACACTTTAAGGTACGGTTAATACCCCAGGTTCACAAAATTTTAGATCTAAAATAGGAGGTTTAGGTGATGGATGTGGAAACAAAGATGACGGTCCATGATGCCATGACAACAAATGTAGTAACTGTAGATCCAAGTATCAGTGTCGCAGAAGCAGCGTATATAATGACAAAGGAAAAGGTAGGGAGCCTAATCGTGAAGAGTAATGCAGAACCAGAAGGGTTAATAACAGAAAGTGATATAATCCGAAAAGTTGTCTCCAAGGATTTGAAGGCAAGCAAGGTTACCATAGGGGAAGTCATGACCAGAGACCTTATCACCATAGAACCTGAAAGGGAATTAAATGAGGCCGCCAGGTTAATGGCCAGAAACAATATAAGAAGACTACCAGTGGTAAAGGACGGCTCATTAGTAGGTATATTAACATCCACAGATGTGATGGCTGTTTCACCTGAACTCACCGAGATATTAGTTGAAAGCGCACGTTTTGAAGAGAATACAACAGCATATACTGAAGAAGAAAGACCCTTACCAGGCATCTGTGAAATCTGTGGAACTTTTGCTGAATATTTGGAAGAATATGATGGTAAATATGTGTGTGAGGAGTGTAAGGAGGAATTAGAGGGTGAATGATTTGAAAGTGGAAGATTTAATGACCCCCAATCCAGTGACGGTCCCAGTTCACATGGCGATTACACGTGTAAGATCCATACTCCGCGATGAGGATTTTAGGTGCGTTCCTGTCGTAAATGGGGAGCAACTTGAAGGATTGATCACAAGGGGTGATGTACTCCATATTTCAGCCACCAAATCCAACATTGAAGCAAGGGGAATAATGGAAAAACCAGATGTCATACTCCTCCCAGAAATGGATGTATACAAGGCAGCTGACCTCCTAATAAAGGCCAAGGAGATACAGGCCCCTGTAGTGGAATCCACTGATAATATGAAACTAATAGGGATATTAAGCGTCTATGATATCTTGGCAGGTTTTATTGAAAGGAAGATCCCACCAAAAAAGGAAAAGGTGGGTGAAGTTTTAACAGAAAAGGTCGTAGTATGTGATACAAAGGACCCGCTCTCCAAGGTTTGGAATAAGATGGATGAATCAGGCTATTCAGGACTGCCTGTAATGAAAGAGGGCAAGCTGATTGGTATAATAACGAGGAAGGATCTTATAAGGTATGGTCATGCCCGTATAGTGAAAGAATCAGGGGATGTTAGGGCCATGCCAGTGGAGAAGATAATGCAAACCCCACCTATAGTGGCTACAAGGGACATGCCCATTGATGAAGCGGCCACGATAATGGTGACAAGGGACGTGGGGAGACTCCCAGTAGTCGAAGACCCAATATATGTTAAAAACGACCCTCAAAGGGCTAAAGAGGGAAAACTTGTCGGTATAGTTTCAAGAGAGGATATATTGAAGGCTTATATTTATTCTTAAAGGTGTGGTGATGTTACCCTTGGATTTTAGGGGGTTTCTACCCACCCAAACAATTTTTAATAAAATTTTTGCAATTATTAATAAAATTGTGAGGTGTGTTAATGAGGAAAAAAGACACCATAAACATAGTAAAATCCTTGGACCGCGGTCCAGTGGAATTTGAAAGCAGAAACTTTGAACATGAAGGCGATGTTATGAGTATCGCCCAAAAAGAAGTGGTCTCAATACCACCTACCATAAATATTAAAGAAGCCGCTGAAATAATGGTTAAAAACAAGTTCAGAAGGCTTCCAATAACGGACCCGGGCACAAGGAAACTCTTAGGGATAATAACATCAATGGACATCCTAGACTTTTTAGGGGGAGGAGACAAATCCAAAATACTCGAAGAAAAATATGATGATAACTTCCTCGCAGCCATAAACGAACCTGTAAGGAAAATAATGACACGTAACGTTAAATATATCACCTTAAAAGATTCCATAACAGACGCTGTTGAAAAGATGCTCAAATATAATATTGGAGCCTTACCAGTTGTCAACCATGAAAAAAAACTGGTAGGGATAGTCTCAGAAAGAGACTTCGTATTTCTAATGGCAGGAGTCCTAAATGATGAAATAGTAGCAGACCACATGACAGAAAATCTCATAACAACAACCCCAGGCACCCCAATAGAGGGAGCCTCTAAAATAATGGTAAGAAACAAATTCAGAAGATTACCAATAGTTGGAGAAGAGAGAAAAACACCCCACCCAGAAAAAGAGAAACTTGTAGGGATTGTAACATCTACCGACATATTAGAATTTTTAGGATCCAACAGAGTATTCGAGACAATAAAAACAAATAGTGCAGAAGAAGCCCTTAATACCCCAGTAAGTGAAATAATGGAGAAAAAAGTAGTCACGATAAACTCAACAAGCACACTAGGACAATTATACGAGATAATGGCCAAAAACGGTATCGGGGGAGTGCCAGTAGTTGACTACGATGAACTTTTAGGTATAATAACCGAAAGCGACCTATTAAAGGCCATAGCCCTTTAAACTATTTTTACTAAACAGGTGAGAAAATATGAAAGTCGAAGATGTGATGACCACAACAGTAAAAGTAATGCCAGATACTCAACAGGTTTCCTATGCCAGAAACCTAATGCTAAAACATGGGATAAGCCACATAGTCGTGGTAGACAGCGAAAGAAAACCGGTCGGAATAGTGACAGAAAAGGATATAACCCGCAAACTGAGGGTGGCCGGGCCAACATGGCGAAGAAGGCCAATAGATAAAATATCCATAAAAAGAGTGATGAGTAAAGACCTTATAAGTGTACCTGCTACTGCGGACATAAGAGAGGCTGTAGATATCATGCTAAGAAATAACATAAGCTCTTTGCCTGTAGTAGAGGATGGGAAACTTGTTGGTATAATAACAAAAACAGACCTTCTCAGAGTTTATAATGAAAAATGTAAGGGTAGATGGAAAGTTTCTGATCTTATGACGAAAAATGTTATCACAGTCACAGAAAACCATACGATAGCCCATGTAACAAGTTTAATGGAAGAAAATAGGATAGGGAGGATTATTGTAATTAAAGATGGAGAACCAGTGGGTATCATAACATCAGAGAACATATCATTCGCCCAACTTGAAGATCCTGAGACTGGAGTGCCCCTAGAGAAGATTTATTTCATAGGGAGAGCATCAAAAGAGAAAAAGAAGGTCAGATTAATTTCAATGTTAACGGCTGGAGATATCATGACAGAGGATCTTATAAAATTAGATGAGAATGCTGACGCTGCCAAAGCCGCTAAAATAATGTTAAAGGAGAAAATTAGTGGAATCCCAATAGTAGACGAAAAGAACCAGCTCAAGGGCATAATAACAAAAACAGACATAATAAGGGGCATACAATAAATCACGGGGGTATCATATGAAAATAAAATATCTCATGAATCGGAACATCCACTGTATTGATAAGGATCAAAACATCTGTGATGCTTTAAGGATAATGAAGAAGAATAATATTTCACGCCTTGTGGTCATAAACACCAACAATGAGCATATAAAAGAGGTTGTTGGGATAATAACTGAGAAGGATATAGCCGAAAAACTTGGATCCTCAAGATATGGGAACCTGGCTCCATCACATTTCCATGTATCAACCGTCATGAGCACAAATATTATAACAGCGGATGTTAACATGGACGTGGGTACTGCAGCCGATATAATGCTAGAAAATCATATAGGAAGCTTACCGGTCATAGAAGATGATAAATTAGTCGGTATACTCACCAAAACAGACATACTTGAAATATGTAAAGGCAAACCCTATGAAAAACGGCTAGTGGAAGATGTGATGAGTTCAGAGCTCATAACCATAGAACCAACAGAGAGGATGATACACGCCAGGAGATTAATGATAGACGCGAATATAGGAAGACTACCAGTCATAGAAGACGGAGAACTGGTAGGGATAATCACATCAAAGGATATAGCACGTTCAATGATAGCCTTCAGAAAAGTAGTCCCTGACAAATACAAAAGTGCAAGGATAAGAAACCTACTCGTAGAAGATCTCATGACACAAAACGTTAAAACAGTGAAAACAACGGATAACATATCAAAGACAGCATCAAAGATGATAGAAACAGGATACGGGGGTTTCCCAGTATTAGATGATGATGGCACACTAGTGGGCATAATAACTAAAAGCGACATATTGGATCTTATAGTTGAAATGGAGGGGGGTTAACTAATAATTTTACCCACCATAAAATGTCCCAAATGCGGATCAAACCTTGAAGTGGACTGGAGAAGGAACAACTCCCTCAAAAATTTCTTTTTCACTTGCGAAAAGTGTGCTTTCACAGGGAGATTATACGCCGAAAACTTCCTAGAAAAGAAGATAGCAAAAGCCCTAGGAATAAGCCATGAAAGACTAGAAAGGGCCATTAGAAGACGTGGAATTAAATTCTACAAATCAATAAAACCGGCTCTACTATTCAAAAAAGATCTCATGCACATAGAATCCGGTACGGTAGTCTATATCACAGATGATAAACTAGAGATTATAAGGGGCTTCCCTAAGATCCGAAGAACCCTAATTTTATCCCCAACCATAGAAAAACACTTCAAAGACAAGGTAGCAGTCGAGGAAAAAATGAACGGCTACAATGTAAGAATAGCATCAGTCGACTCGAAGATAGTGGCCCTTACAAGGGGCGGATACCTTTGTCCCTTCACAACACGAAAAGTACAAGAATTCATGGACCTAGAAAGGTTCTTCAAGGACAACCCAAACCTTGTAATCTGCGGGGAAATGTTAGGCACAGCCAACCCATACGTTTCACACTATTATCCAGAAATAGGGGAATTAGGATTCAGAATATTCGATGTGAGGGAAAAGACCACGAATAGGCCATTACCAATTAAAGAGAAGAGAAAATTACTTAAAGATTATGATCTTCCAATGGTCCGTTTACTGGGCACTTTCCCAGTGGAAAAAGCTGCTGAAAAAATAAAAAGGATCGTTAAAAAACTAGGAGAGGAAGGGAGAGAAGGGGTTGTAATAAAGGATCCACAGATGGAATTACCACCCATAAAATATACAGCATCCCAGGCACATGCAAATGAAATAAAATATGCCTTCAATTATCCATTCGATTTCGGTAGAGCGTTCTTCTTCAGTAGGGTGATAAGAGAAGGATTCCAAGCATATGAAATGAAAGAATCCGACGATGAATTGCGTGAAAGAGCCCACAGACTAGGCGAAGCTATAATCTATCCTATGGTAAAGACGATAAAAAAAATAGCTGAAGGTGGAGTAGCACACGAAGACACCACCATTAATGTGTCAAGTAGAAAGGAGGCCAAGGAATTCATAAAACATTTGCATGCATTAGGCGTATCAGCAACCATCATAAAATATAAAGATGGTGAAGCCGTTATAAGACGCTTCCACCAGGCAACTACTGATAGGACAAAAAATTTCCTAGAAGGTGGCTTATATTAGCGTGGGGTGTTCATTTTGGATGTTATAGCATATCTTGGACCAGAAGGGACTTTTACGGAAGAGGCGGCCCATAGATTATCAAAGAAATTAATACCGTTTGATTCCATTATAGATGTTTTGGATGCTGTGAAAAATGGGAAGGTTGATAAGGGTGTTGTACCTATCGAAAATTCAATTGAAGGTCCTGTAGGCGCTACATTGGATCTTCTAGCCCATGAGTACGATCTTTGCATAGAAAGGGAGATAGTATTAAAAGTTGATCATTATCTGCTCGCTAATAAAGGTGTCAGATTAGAGGAACTTACAGATGTTTATTCACACCCCCAATCCCTCGCCCAATGCCACAAGTTCATAGAAAAGATGGGTCTTAGGGCACATTCAACATCTAGTACTGCTGCTGCGGCGAAAATTATAAAAGGTAAGAGGAGATCTTGCGCCATAGGCACTTTAAGAGCAGCCAGATTATATGACCTGGAGATTGTGGCTGAGGCTATTCAAGATTATACTCCTAATATGACACGATTCATTGTTATAGCCTTACATGACCATGAGTTCACAGGCTCTGATAAGACCTCAATATTATTTACACTTGCAGAGGATAAGCCAGGGGGCTTATATGAGATTTTAGGATTATTTGCAGATGCAAATGTAAATTTGACCAAGATAGAATCTAGACCTTCAAAAATGGGCCTTGGAAGGTACATATTCTTCCTAGATTTTGAGGGACATAGAAAAGAAAAGAATATAAGTATAATATTAGAGGAGATTAGAGATAGGACACCATTCATGAAGATCCTAGGTTCATATCCAATGGATGAGTGGTACATGAAAAGATAAATAAATTAAATACGGGAAGAGAGAATTGCTTATCACCAAATGAATAAATATAAGGGAGATAGAGATGAACAAAAGGGGAAAAGAACTCCTCCGTCGTCTAAAGGATTTGGAGAAGGATTGGCAAGAGGGCAGAATATCCGAGAGCAAATATAAGATGCTGAAGAGAGAATATCAGAGGGAACTGGAGGCTATAGAAGTTGCTGAGAGGATAAAAAGGATGCAAGGCCGTTCCACTTCTGAAAAACCTCTGGACCATTGGATCGAAAAGGCTAAAGAGGAAGAAGAACTCCGTGAAAAAGAGGAGCTCGTGAAGAAATATGTTAAAAAGCCAGATATTAAAAAAACAGAAAAGCCACAAGCTGTTTTCAAAGTGGTGGGGATCATATTATTGGCACTAGCATTCTTTATAGGTGGTGGTTTTGGACTCTACTTGTTAAATTTAAGCCAGGATCAGACAGGTACAGTTCTTGTTAATGAAAGCGCCTTTCCAACATTTACAATTAACAATACCAATAACACAACTGATAATTATGTGCCTACCACCTATTATAATATTACAAGATATCATGAGCCGACAACACCAACCACACCATCAGAGCCAATTACGCCAACCACACCATCAGAGCCGTCAACAAATACTTCAAGATAAAATCATATGGGGGAGCTATATCATGAAAAAGAGTCTAGTTATTCTATTTATTATCATGGCCATGGTAAGTGTTGCGGGTTGCACTTCCCAATCAGATGTAAAGAATAAAATATTCAAAGGGGATAATATAACATTTGAGTATCCTGCAGATTGGGTTATAGCAAATTCGCAGGCAAATGATACTATAGTGGCTGTAGCAGATCCTAAATCTGTAAATCCACAAACAGGCTATGCGCAGACTGTTGTGGTAATACAGAAGAGGGGATTAGAAGGTGACTTTTATCAAATGTATAATAAAAATTATGCAACATTATTTAATAATTCAAGTTATCAGAGAGTTTCTGAGGGTAACATAACAATAGGATCTTATCAAGCGCTTGAAAACACTTATATTGTAACAGAAGGTGGTTTGAAAAAGAAACAAAGGGCGATATGGATACAAAGGGGGAATGAAGTGTACGTGATACTTTGCAGCGCCCTAATCAGTGAATTCGATAAGGAAAGGGCAAATTTTGATATTATAATCAACAGTTTCAATTTCATAGGATAAAGACAGCCTCATCTGAGTAGGTGGGTGTTCCCCAATCGCACCCTCTTTAATCCGATTCCCCGGGCCACTTCTAAACATTCATTTGCTTCTTCCCAAGTCAATAGTGGAAGATCCTTCATCATGTGTTGAGGGGAAAATGCGAGGAGAGTATAGGGTATCTGTGGGTTAAGTTTCACTAGAAAATTGGCTATCTTTTCTACTTCATTTTTACCCACATAACCCGGTATTAGAAGGGTGCTTGCAACAAGTAATGGTGGTTCAATCCTTTTTTCAAAATAGCCTTTGTAAATGTATTTAAAATTTTTAAAGGTTTGTTTATTACTTACACCTGTCAATATTCTGTGAAGTTTTTCATCCCATGCCTTAAGCTCAAACTTTATTATACCACCGGATGATAAGCTTGTCATTGCCATTTCATCTAAATATTTTGGGTGAATATTACCATTAGTCTCCCAACAAATCCTCAAAATCTCGCCCTTTTTTTCCTTCAGAGCTTTTTTAGCCACTGATAGTGCCAATGACATCTGCGGTGACGGATCACCCCCAAAAAAACATATACAAGCGCTTTTATCATCTAGGCTTCTGGTTATCTCTTCAATTGTAAATAAAGGTTTTAGTCTAAAGGCCATTTCACGATATGAACTGTTTTGACAGTATAAACAATCGAATGAACAACTTCCAAAAAAATATGGCGAGATTATTGTAACCATATTCTGGTCCGGGTGAATAGGCATATCTTGGATAGCCGGCCCCTATACCCCCCGGGCAGACCCAATCAGCCACGCAATTCGTGGGTAAAGGGTCGAAATAAAAAATACCGACAGCTTTTTGACTTGTATTTATCTTGGGATGTATTCTGTCGTTTTCCACTTTACGCAAGCGGCAGAAACCATATTCTCCTCTTTTTATCTTGCAGAGGTTGGCGCATTCATGGCAAATGACGCCTTCGGGGTCCTGTGGGGGTAAACTTGGTGGTATAATACGACTTTCACTATGAGCTTTTTTCATAAGGTCTTGGATTATCTTTTCAGGTTCCTTTTTCAAACAATTTCCACAAATATGGTTTAAGATTTGGGCGGCAGTTCTGCCACAAAATTTACAGTTTGCTTGCCTTCCTATGGGCTGATCCATTTATATTCACCCTGGACTTGTAAAAGTGGGAGCCACTCCATCATACTACCCTAATATAGGATGGAGCTTATTATGTAATCTCATGATAATAATTTCTGTTAGAATATGATTATTAAAGTTTTAGAGGCTATAAATTTATATTATAATAATTAAAATCTATGATTAAGGGTCACAATAGGAATATGTTCAAGGTAGTCAAAGGGGATTTTTTATTTTTGCACTTGCTGGTAAAGTGCTAATTTGTTCCTTATTGTGGCCTAATAATGTTTACCACTTTATCATATAATGATAGGAGGAGTTAATAATGGGATTACCGATATGTGATGTTTGTTTAAAAAGTGGAATTTTATGTCAGGGTTGTGAGGATAAACTTAAAAGTGGTGAGGTGACGGAATTAGAATTGGAAATTTCAAAGGTTCTCTACAGGTTAGCTGAGGGTAAATTGGGGTTCAAAAGGGCGATAGATATGGGTGATGTTGTTATTATCATCACCGATAGGGATCAGGTAGGCAAACTTATAGGTAAGGGTGGTAAGATTGTGAGAACCATTTCAAGGGCTATAGGTAAACGTGTAAGGGTTGTTGGTGAGGATTCTGATCTTAAGTCAGTTGCTGAGGATGTTCTTGCGCCTGCAAGGATTTCTGGTATAAATATTGTTTATGGTAAGGATGGTAAAGAAAAGTTCAAGATAAGGGTTATCAAAGAGGATGCTAGGAGGATACCCGCCAGCCTTGATGTTCTTAATAAGATAATAAAAAGATTGACTGGTGAGGAGACAACTATAGTAGTTGATGAGTATTAATGGGGTTTCCATGGATATCATATTATGTGTAACTGGTAGTATAGCGGCTATAGAGGCTGTTAAACTTGCACGTGAGCTTAGAAGACAGGGAGCAACTATAAAGTGTTTCATGAGTGACGGTGCTTGTAATATTATCCATCCTTATGCCATGGAATTTGCAACAGGAAATGATGTTATATTAGAGCTCACAGGCGAAATAGAACATGTTAAATATGCCGACTCTGATCTAATCCTTGTCGCCCCGGCCACAGCTAACGTTATAAGCAAGTTCGCATGTAAGATAGCTGATAATCCGATAAACGCGCTTCTAATCGCAGCAATGGGTCATGGAACCCCTATTGTGATGGTACCTTCAATGAACTTGTCAATGTATCGGGCGATAGAACATAATATGGAAAAACTTGCCCAGGAAGGTGTGATCTTCGTACCCCCAAGGTTGGAGGAAGGAAAGGCTAAGTTCCCCAATCTTGATGATATAGTGCTTACAGTTTTAAGAGGAACATCCTTTGGCAATTTGCAGGGTAAAAGGGTTCTTGTAAGCGCTGGTGGAACCTATGAGGCTATAGATCCTGTTAGAGGTGTTTGTAATTTGAGTTCTGGTAAAATGGGTTTGGAATTGGCCAAAGAAGCTTTTATACAAGGGGCGGATGTCACACTCCTTGGGGCCAATTTATCCCTAGATGTGCCTTCATGTATAAGTATGGTTAATGTTGTATCAGCTGCTGAAATGTTTGATAAAGTTCAGGAGTTGATTGGAGATTTTGATGTTTTTATTTCGGCTGCTGCTGTGGCAGATTTCAGACCAGAATATACTGGAAGTAAGATACCATCTTCTAAGGGGCATACTTTAAAATTGGAGCCTAATCCCAAGATAATTGATAGTGTGAAGACTTTAAATCCTAATGTTTATCTGGTTGGTTTTAAGGCTGAATATAATGTTAGTGAGGATGAGCTTATAGAATTGGCTAGGGAACAGAGAGAAAGGTCAGGTGCAGATTTGGTTGTTGCTAATGATCTTGCAGTTGAAGGTTTCGGTTCAGATAAAATAAAACCAATATTAGTTTCTGATAAGGTTGAGAAATTTCCTCGTATGGATAAAAGGGAACTTTCAAAGATAATAATACAGATCGTATCCCAAAATTTATAATAATTCTAGGAAATTTTGTATTATATTTTTTAAATGCTATTTTCATATGTTAATAACAAATTATTTATATATCCTACTACATAATATTATCCACAAAAATATTACGGTGGTAGGATGGCATTAAAAAACCTTGTATTAGGTTATAGGAAAATCACGGGAAAAAGTCTTGATGAACTTGCAAGAGAACTAGAAGTACCAAAGACGGTTGTAGAGGGCCTTGAAAATGGTGAAATCAAACACCCCACTCCCGCTCTGCTTTCAAAGATCAGAAGACTTACAAGAGGATTGGACAAAAAAGAACTTGAAGCCATTGGAAGAGGCTACAGGATAAAAGAGTTTCTAGGCAATTATTTCGAATACTTCCTCAAGGGCTTATCCAAAGAAAAGGGAATAAAAACCTCCGAGATAAAAGAAATGCCACCAACAGAATTGTACAAATTAATAGGGAAATTAGACGAGGATTTCATTAAAATAACAAATAAAGGTAGAATAGCAAGCCATTCCTAGTCGCTAAATTCAACAAGTAAAGCCATATGATCTTTCTCATAAGGTTCTAGTCTAATCCTCTCTATGACTTTGAAACCAGAACCTTTTATCTTCTCTTCTTCCTCTTTAAAAATTATAGAAGGTTTTCTTGTAACATCTATGCTTCTTGCTTTTATCATCAACAAACCTTGACCTTCCCTCTTAAGGAATAATTTCATGTTTTCTATGAAAAGTTGACTTTGTATTGGTTGTGCCACGTCACAATAGAGAAAATCTACCTTTTCTATAAGATGTAGGTAATCCCTTGGACGAGTAGCATCCTTAAGCAGTGGTATCATATTTTTCCGGTTTTCACACACTTTTACTAGTTCCCTCATCATCCGTGGAGAAAATTCTACACAATATATAATACCATCAGGGACCATGTCAGAGAAATGTGACGCTGTAGTACCCGCTGATGCCCCCAAGTATAATATTCTAGAATCTTTCTTGATCTTGAGATTTTTAAGCCCGTTAATTATGGCGGCCGCTAGCTTAGACCTATAGGGATCCCATACGCGATATTCTCGTCCACCCCATTTGAATAATTTTTCACCATAAACCTGCATGTGCTTTGTAAGATTAATTGTTAAAAGAAAATTTTCATGGAAATATACTCCCCTTATCCCTTTGATTTTCTTCATGTATGACACTCTCCAACCTACATATTATTTGGGGGGTTATCTTCTCTTTTTTCTCTTTTTCTTTGGAGTTTCTCTTTTTATGATACCTATACGTTTATACAAATCTTCTTTTATTTTAGGGTCGTATTCTCCTGTGAAAACATCCTTCCTTGCTGCAAGGGAGATCTTTGAGGCTAGTGCACGGGCGATTTTTCCACGAACCCGCCAATTTGATCCTCTAACGAGGGGATGTTGATATATTAGTCCATGTTTTGGGGGTTTCGAGCCCCTTCTAAGGTGTCTGAATAAGGCTTTTTCAGCTCCCATCACTTGTATGGTTGAAGAGGGTAAAAGTGCTAATTTTTTCATGCTCCCTGCGTGTGCTATTAATTTCGCACCGAGCGTCGTGCCAGCAACATCCTGCAAATTAGGCGCTAAGTACCCCATTTTTAACTCTATATATCTTTCTATGGATTTTCTTAGCAACTGTAATGATCTGATGGCCTTTGCAAATTCTCTTATAATCTCTATGTCCTCTTCTTCGAGTTCCGCCCCTATACTCTCTCTTGGCAATTTTTTCAATTTTATTATATCCTCTCTTCTTGAATGTTCTGTTATGAGTTTAACATAATGTTCATGATCTTTTACAGACTCCAGTTCTGGGAAATATATAGAGTACCATTCCCTTATCCTTTCAACAAACTTGCCTGTAGCCTCGTCAAGATCATCCAAGGTATTCACGGCTTGTATAATTAATTTGTCCTGTTCTCTGAAGGATTCTTCCAACTTTTTTATGGTCATCCCCATATGTATCTCATATATGATCTCCTGGAATTCACCACCCTTTATGAATCCAATCTTCCTAAGGATTTTTCTTAAATTTTCTCGAAGATATTCACCCCCAATGTTCGGAGATTCTAAAATAACCCCTTTAAATTTCCCATACTTCCATCTATGCAAAGATTCTATGGATATCTTCTGATAATCTTTGAGGAGTCTTTTTATGATCCTCTCTTCTTCAGGGATTAGCCCTTTTTCGAATTTTAGTAATTTTGAAATTATAGATCTTCTGGGGAAAAGTTCATAATCTACAATATCCAAATCTTCATTAAATGCTATGAAACCGGCAACACATGGTACAAGATAACACTTCATATAGGTAGGTTTGTATTTAGCCATTATTATAATCTTATGGGGGAATTGGATTGTTAAAGGTTAATCTTTGCGGAATTGAAATGCGAAATCCTACAATGCTTGCCGCGGGCGTTCTCGGGATAACAGCATCATCATTAAATCGCGTTTATCATCATGGAGCAGGGGCTGTTGTCACCAAATCCTTTTCTCTTAAACCAAATATGGGCTACAAAAATCCAACTATAGTGGAAGCTCCTTGTGGGTTGCTAAATGCCATGGGGTTATCTAACCCTGGTGTTGAATCATTCAAAGAGGAATTATATAAAATTGAGGATAAGATACCTGTAGTGGCGTCTATCTATGGTTCATCCCCTGATGAATTTGTAAAAGTCGCACTAGAAGTCCAGGACATAGTGGATATGATTGAATTGAACATTTCATGTCCTCATGCAATGAAGGGATATGGAGCGACAATAGGACAGAACCCACAACTGACATTCAAAGTGGTTGAAGCCGTTAAAGAAGCTTGTAAAGTGCCTGTAATCGCTAAATTAACACCTAATGTTACAGATATTAAAGAGATAGCTTTAAAAGCTGAAGAAGCAGGATGCGACGCCATAACCCTCATAAATTCCCTAGGACCCTCCATGAAAATAGACTTGAAAACAGGCAAACCAATACTCTCCAATAAATTTGGAGGACTTTCAGGCCCCGCAATAAAACCAATAGCCATCAGATGCGTATATGAAGTATATGAAGTAGTTGAAGTTCCCTTGATCGGTGTTGGCGGAATAACAGATTACAAGGATGTTGTGGAATTCTTATATGCAGGGGCCAACGCAACTCAAATAGGCAGTGCCATATTCTACAAGGGCCTTGGAGTATTCAAAGAAATCTGCGATGACCTTAAAGCTTTCATGAAAAGAGAAGGATTCAAAAGCATAAATGAAATGGTCGGACTAGCCCACGAATAATATGGAGGCATAATGTTGCATGTTCCAAAGATCTTGAAAATCAAAAGGATTATAAGGGAATCACCAGATGTCAAAACATTAATATTCCCATGGGATAGGAAATTCCCAGTACCTGGACAATTCATGATGATCTGGGATTTCGAGGACGAAAAACCCATGTCAGTTTCATTAATCGACAAGACAAACAATGAAATTGGAATCTCAATAAGAAAGGTCGGACCATTCACCTCAAGAGTCCACAAACTCGGAAAAGGGGATCAGCTTGGAGTAAGGGGACCATATGGGCGAGGGTTCACCATAGAAGGTCATAGGATATTGGCCATAGGTGGGGGTGTTGGCATGGCCCCAATAGCGGCCTTAGTAGAGGAGGTTAGGGCAAGAGATTTTGAAGTCGATGTTATAGTCGCCGCCAAGACCTACGATGAGCTACTATTCCTGGATCGGCTCAAAAAAACTGGTGCCAGGATATTCACATGTACAGATGATGGGAGTTGCGGATTCAAGGGATTGGCCATCGACCGTTTAAAAACTCTTAGCGGATCATATGATATGGCCATGGTTTGCGGTCCTGAGGCGATGATGAAAGGCATATTCCTAGAATTAGAAAAGAGGGGCATACCAGGCCAATTCTCCCTTGAAAGGTATATGAAATGCGCTATGGGCCTCTGTGGACATTGTTGTCTTGACGATACTGGTTGGAGAGTTTGTGTAGAAGGGCCTGTCTTTTGGAGTCATGAACTTAAAATGGTGAAGGAGTTTGGAGAATACAAGAGGGACGCGACAGGCGCTATAAGACCATTATTAGGGTGAAATGCATTGATATACAAGATAAAGGGTACTATAACATCATCATTTTTCATTGTACTTGTCCTTTTGATATTATCAGTTATAGTTCTTTATCCCATTTGGACTATGCTATTTCTTGGGGCTATATTTGCCTATGGTATACGTCCGATAGCAGATAAACTCACTAAGTATGTACCTTATAGGTCAGTTTCCATAGGTATTGTAATGATAGTTACTATACTCCCGTTAATCGGGGTCTTGGCCATGATAGTTGACACTTTATTCCATTCAGCGCCCGCATTACTTTCCACGGCTCAAAAAATAAATTTGGCATCGATGGACAAAATATTGAGATCTTATGTACCGTCTGAGTTCATGCCATCGGCGGATATTCTATTCAAGGTTTTAAAGGATCTTATCAACAATCTTTTAAAGATGATGGTAGATTATTTTTTGGATCTTATCAAGAGTGTGCCCATGATAGCCCTCCAATTATTCATATTGTTCGCTTCAGCATTCTATTTTGCAAGGGATGGTGAACAGGTAGTATCCTATATGTCTTCACTTGTACCAGAAGAAAGAAAGGATTTTATGGGACATTTGATCATTGAAACAGAAAAGGTTATAAAAGGAATATTTTATGGCCATTTCCTAACAGCATTTATAATAGGTTTAATGGCTATAATAGGATTTCAACTCCTTGGATACCCATATGCGATATTCCTAGGTTTGCTTGCTGGATTTTTCCAATTGATTCCGGTGATAGGACCATGGCCCACGTATACTATTCTTGCCATATACGATTTCATCTTTGGTAATATATTCCGTGGTGTGATAGTTCTAATATTCGGCGCTTTCTTAAGTAGTATTGATGTTTATCTACGCCCGAAATTGTCGGGTAAATATGCTGATATACACCCATTGCTTTTCCTAGTGGGATTCTTAGGGGGGCCTCTAGTTTGGGGATTGGCGGGTTTCATAATAGGACCTTTGATTCTGGGGGTTGCATATGCAGCTTTAAATGTTTACAAGGAAGAAAAAAAGGTCTGATGGATTATTCTAGGTTGAATGGTAGGCTTATTCTCTCACCATTTTCTATTTTATGTAATTCTTTTCTGTATGCTTCAAGTGGCGTTTCTTCTACTCCTAGGTATCCTGCGAAGGTTAGTGGCTCTTTTTCTAATTCTTCGAAGAATCTAGGATATTTTTTATCCCTTATTATGTGATGGTCTAATATTATCTCAGCGTCTGTTTCTGTGATTATCTGGTTGATGTTTTTTCTCCCGGTTTTCCAGGAGTCTTTCATGTATCCTATATAGGTTGGGGGGCCGCTTGTAATTATAAGGTCTGGCATTTTTTCTATTATCCATTCTACGCTTTCTTTATTTAATAGTTGGGTGTCACTGGCGTGGATTATCCTTTTTTTGTGGTCTATCATAGTCATTATTACAAATCCTAGTTTGGTTCCTTTTTCTCCGTGGGGTGATGCTGGTGAAAATTCCATTATGAAGTCTTCAGTTATTGTTTTTCCGTCAGCATATTCATAGTTTTTCTTGTCTTTTAGGAATTTTGATGCTCTACTCTTTTGGCTTTTATTAATGTTCCTGATAGGATCTTTTAGAAACAGATATTTTCTATCATAATTTGCTTCAGGAATATAGTGGTCGTAATGATAATGGGATATGATTATTGTATCTGCTATTGCTAAAAATTCTAAAATTTTTTTCCGAGTATTTTCTAATCTTTTTATTTCGACCTTTGCAGGGGGCAATGAATACCGCCTAGGGCCTAGGGCAACTCCAGGATCTATCAGTATATTGTTTTCCTTGGTTTTTATGTATACTGCTAAACTTCTCACACCTAAACTTTCAGATGCAAGTGGGATAATCTTCATTAAGTTGTCACCATCCCCTTTTTTAATGATTTTGCCTTTTTGAGATAGTCTTTTGATTTTTTTAACATATAACAATATAGTATTACCATATCCTGTCTTATCAGAAAATTAGTAATAAAATAATTATTTTTATATTACAGTTTAGATTGATTTTAAGGATGTAGAATATAATGGGAGGGGAGATAGTTGATTAAAAAAATCTTCAGTGTTCTATTGGTTCTTTTTCTGTTAATGATCATGGGCACAGTATCAGCAGCTGAGACAAATGCGACCTCTATACTAGTTATTGGATCATCAACTGCTGTCAAAGATTATAACAATGTGGCACATGAACTAATGGATGAATTAAACAACCAAACTACAGTAGTTAAATTCCAGATAAGGTCAACGAGTCAGATCGGAAACATGACCAGTGACGAAATAAAAGTCCTTGTGAACAGCTCTGATATAATATTGGCAGAATGGGGGACACAACTCGCAGGTAACGGTTCATTAGAAGGAGTAATAAAAACAAACCCCTCAATTATCGAAAACAAGATTTTCTTCGTTTTTGAAAGCGGGCCAACACTCGTAAAATTGAGCAAAATAGGCAACAAGAACGTATTCGATGGCGTGGATGAAAAAGACATTGGCACATGGGACAGCCCGGGGACAATCATAGGAGCCTGCCATGACGGGGACATAAACGCACTACTATCATACAAACAAAAATATCCCAATAACAAGGCATTACACGACTGGATAGACTGTGCAATCTATTATGCAGCCGGTGGAAAAACCAACTTTAAAAACCAATTCAAATGGGCCCTCAAAAAATATGCTGAACTCACAGGGAGAATATGGCCAAGTCAATGGGATCCGGCGCCTCCAGAACTCGCTTCGCCATTATCAATGGAGTTTTTGTACCGTGACGGTCAAAGATTCACAAAAGAACAATACTTCGAAAAATATCCCCTTGACCCGACAAAACCGACAGTTGGCGTGCTCACCTATGTAGGAAGTACAGGCGAAGTAACCTATGCTAACGCTTTCCAAGAGATCATCGATGCCCTTGTAGCCAGAGGGATGAACGTCATACCAGCAGTAGGTACATGGTCAAATTATATCGACCTAAAAAATGACCAGATTATCGAACTTGCCAGGACATTATGTCAAGCAAACCAGACAATCCAAATACTGTCAATTAAAGGCATAGGCAACTACACAGACACAACTTCTATACTTGGCGTCACAAGCAATCCTAAAGCTTTAGTATATGAGATTGCAATTATCGAAGACGGAAAAACCATAAAAACAGTCAATATAAGCTCCTCACAACCAGCTAATGTCTACTCGGCTATGGTAAAATTCTTTACAGACGCAAAAAACATAGTACAATACGAGGCAGAACCTGAAAAGTATCCATGTAAAGTCAACGTTATAATAGACCTCCTAACATTCACCACAGGTTCAACAGTCTCAGGCGCACAAGTCAACAAATTCTTCAACCAAGCCAATGTCCCGGTTCTAAGGGCAATGATAACAAGCTCCACTTATAGGACACCAGGCCAATGGCTAGTATCAGAAGAAGGATTCAGTTGGATGGCAGTCTACTGGCAATGCGCACAACCAGAAATGCAAGGCCAAATAGAACCCATACCAGTAGGTGTCGGGGACATCGGATATGACCCAGAAACAGGAGCACAATGGGACACAACAGTAACATTATCAGATAGGATCCAGAAGCTTGCAGATCGCGCATACAATTGGGCCCAACTCCAAACACTCCAAAACAAGGACAAGAAAATAGCTATAATATACTACAATTACCCACCAGGTAAACAAAACATAGGAGCAAGCTACTTGAATGTCCCGCAAACCATACTAGAAATTCTCAAGAGACTCAAAATTGAAGGCTATAATGTCGGTGAAATCCCAACAAATACTACATTGATCCAACTGATGATCGAAAGGGGCATAAACGTGGCAAACTGGGCCCCTGGAGAACTGGAAAAACTTGTTAACAACACAGATGTCATCCTATGGTCAGTAGAAGAATACATCGCATGGTTCAACAACCTAGATCCAATAGCCAAAAAAGAAGTGATAGAAGGGCCAGTAGGTTACATCGAAGAATTAACAAAGGCTGCAATAGAATACATTAAAAAGGGCGATCCACGCGTAAAAGATGAAATGCTCAAAACACTAACCCGATGGACCCAGGAAATGATATCAAATGCAAAAACTTACCCAGAAGTGGCAGACAAGGCAACAGAACTAATACAAAAGATGAGCGATACGATCCAAAAGATACTCGAGGATCCACTAAATAATACTTTATGGGATTTATTCTACAACTACAAGGGACAGTTCCTTGCACTCAACCTTTCAGGGATGACAGGCTGGGGTGAACCACCCGGAAATATTATGACAATAGAAAAAAATGGTAAAAAATACATTGTAATCCCTGGCTTATTATTCGGTAATATCTTCATAGGCCCAGAACCACAACGTGGATGGGAAGCCGAAGCAGCGGCATTCTACCATAGTACTATTGTGCCACCACCACATTGTTACCTTGCATGGTACGCATGGGTTAACACAGTATTCAACGCTAATGCCCAAATCCATGTAGGTAGACATGCAACTTATGAGTGGCTGCCCAGAAAACAATATGCCCTCAGCCGCTTCGACTACCCAGACATTTGCATAGCAGACAAACCATCCATTTACATCTATATCATGGACGGTGTCGGTGAAGGAATGCAAGCAAAAAGAAGGGGACTAGCAGTTATCATAGACCATTTAACACCCCCTTTGACCCAGACAAAACTCTATGGGGACTTACAGGAACTCGCAGGCCTCATAACAAATTATGAGAAAACGCCAGAAGGCAATCCAATGCGTGAAGAATATGCAAGACAGATCAGAGAAACCATCATAAAATTAAACCTAGCAGCCGACCTGGGCCTAGACCCAAACAACATAACAGACGAGGATATAGACAAGGTCCACGATTACCTATTAGATCTACAAGGGACGCTCATGCCATACGGCTTGCACACTTTCGGCGAAAACTGGACAGATGACGAAATAGCACTCATGGTCGCGGCAATGCTTTCACCAGATTCTGAAAATGATCCTTCACTCCAAAAACTTATCAGTACGATGCTAGGATACAATTGGGACAAACTAACATTAGAAGAAGCCGAAAAAATCAATGAAATGGCCATACAGGTGGTTAAAGAACTCTTACAAGGAAAGACAATCCAGGAGATAACAGAGAATATCACAGACGCAAAATTACGTGAAACATTACAAGAAAAACTTCGATTGGCACAGGAATACATCCAACTCTTAAAGGAAAGTCCAACCGATGAAATGGACGCTCTAATAGAAGCACTATCGGGCCATTACATCACACCTGCTAAGGGTGGAGACCCAGTAAGGGCTCCATATGCACTTCCAACAGGTAGAAATTTCTATGCACAAGACGACAACACATTACCTACAAAGGTTGCATGGGACCTTGGTAAAAGACTTGCAGACATGGCGCTGGCGCAACTGGACACAATCCCAGAGAAGATAGCAGCGGTCGTATGGTGCGTTGAAACAGCACGCGACGACGGAACAATGGTATCATTTGTATTCCGCCTCCTAGGAGTACAACCAAAACTCGACGACAAAACATGGCTCAACGGAGGAAAACTCTCATACATAATACCAACTCCACTAGATCAACTCCTAGCCGAAATTAACAAGGCAAGAAACAGCCTAGGATTACCTAATATCACAGAAAGGCCAAGAATAGATGTTATAGTCACCACTAGTGGATTATTCAGAGATCTTTATCCAAACTTGCTCGCTAAAATGGACATAGCATATAGAGTAGCCTTAGCAGCCTCCTACTCAAAGATAGTAGAGGCCTATCCAGAACTTAAACCAGAACTCGACAAAGCCCTCGACCCTTTAATAACAGGAAAATTCCCACAAGCAAAAACATTAGATGCTCTCCTTAAAGCAATAGACTTCAAAGATCCAATAGAATTAAACTATATAGCAAAACATTGGATAGAGCTTGTGAGAGGAGGATATGATGGCGACACAGCTATAACAAGGATATTCGCACCGCCAGTAGGCGACTATGGGGCAGGAGTCAACAAGGCAGTTGAACAAATATGGACTTGGAATGACCGTTCACAACTCGCAGACATATACTTGCGCAGAATGAGCCACGCCTACTCAAACACTCAATGGGGAATATCCCAACAAAAGCTCTTCGAAGACCTCCTAAAAGGTGTTACAGTCACATACCATAGTAGGAGCACAAACCTCTATGGCGTAATAGACAACGACGACTATTATGACTACTATGGTGGACTCTCATTGGCAATAGAAAAAATAAATGGCAATGCTCCAAGCTTGAATGTTGTCTACTATGCAAACCCAGCCAACCCAGAAGTGATGACACTATCAAAATTCATGGGAAAAGAGATGAGAACACGCTATTTCAACCCAGAATGGATCAAAGGGATGATGAAAGAAGGATACCCAGGTGCGAGGCAAATATCCTCAAAATTTATAGACTACTTAGTAGGATGGCAAGTCACAACACCACATTTGGTCAGCAATCAAGTGTGGAATGAAATTGCAGACATCTACATAAGGGATAAATACAATATTGGTGTGGCGAGTTGGCTTTCAACAGGCAGTAATGCTTACTCAATGATAGATATCACGGGTAAGCTTCTTACAATGGCCCATAGGGGTTACTGGCAAGCCGACACTGGCACATTAAGTCTTGTTGCAAACACATGGGCTTCTTTAATATCAAATTATGGCGTTTCTTGCTGTGACTGTAGTTGTGGAAACATAGCAATGATTCAATGGGCCATGCAATACATAAACCCCAATCTCTTGAACGCGGTTAAAACGAGACTCTATAAGGCCACAATGAACGCTGCTTTCGCACCACCAGAAACCCCTGGAACTCCAAGTCAGCCAGGAACTCCAGGAACGCCTGGACAGCCAGAAGCCCCAAGCACCCCAGGACAACCAGGACCAACACCAGGCTACACAGGAACTCCAGGAACAGGAAGCCAAGCAGGTACAGGAGCACCAGGGACAAGTGTAGGTTCCATAGAGGGAATGATTGGAGCAACGGGAGTAACTGCAGGAGCTGTTGCAGGGGCGGGTCATGGTCCAAGAACGGGGAAAGTCTATGAGGTCAGCAAATCTAGTGGAACCGCTGGAGCGCCAGGAGGACTCCCAGTATATGCAGTCGTTGGTGTTATAATCCTAGTAGCATTGATAGGGGTAGGATATCTTCTTGCAGGGCGTAAAGTTGTCTAGGAGTATTTTTTCTATCTTTTTACTATTTTTTTATCCGCGCTTTATGCATAACATGGGCGAATATAATAAGTAGTTCCTCATAAAATATAATAAAATATGGAAAAAAGAGCGATTATTCTTCTTGATATTGATTATATCACAGAGGATAATATACCAGTTATAAGATTGTTTGGGAAAGACGAAAATGGGAGGCCTGTCATAGCCTTGGACAGGTCATTCAGACCATATATTTATGCAGTGCCTTCAGATATTGATTCATGTTTGGATGAGTTAGTAGAGGCCGGCTTCGAAGAATTAGAGGTTGTGAAAAGGAAAGATCTTGGAAGGCCGGTTGATGTGATCAAAATCATTTTGAAACATCCCCAGGAAGTTCCCAGGATCAGAAAAAAAGTGAAAAATCTTGAACACGTCAGGGAGATCCGGGAACATGACATACCATTTTATAGAAGATATCTCATCGATAATGGTTTGTTCCCAATGTCAAAGATAGAATTAAAGGGTAATATAGTATCTTCTGATGTTGAGATTATTGAATTGGATGAGCCTCCAAGAACTATCAAGTCAAGATTCCCCAAACTTGAAATCTTAGCTTTCGATATTGAAGTTTATAACCCCCATGGGATGCCCAACCCGGAAGAGGATCAAATACTGATGATAAGCTTCTATGATGGCGAAAAAAAGAGAATAATATCAACTAAGGGAGAGCATCTCAATTTTGTTGAAGTTGTAGAAGATGAGAAGGCGATCCTAGAAAGATTCACTCAAATAATAAAAGATTCTAAACCTGACTTAATTGTAGGATACAACTCTGATAATTTCGACTTCCCATATATAAGAAGGAGGGCTGATCTTTTAGGCGTTAAACTCGACATAGGATGGGACGGATCAACTATAAAATCCTTGAGAAGGGGTTTTACAACCGCCACAGCAATAAAGGGGACAGTACATGTAGATCTTTACCCGGTGATGCGACGATACATAAACCTTGACACCTACACCCTCGAAAGAGTATACTTTGAATTATTCGGTGAAAAAAAGGTTGAATTACCCGGCGACCAATTATGGGAATACTGGGACAATGAAAACTTGAGGGATCAGCTTTTCAAATATTCAATTGAGGATGTCACGGCAACTTATAAGATCGCTGAAAAAATACTCCCATTAAATATGGAGATCACAAGGATCGTGGGACAGCCACTATTCGACATAAGTAGGATGGCCACCGGACAACAAGTTGAATGGTTCCTTATAAGGAAAGCATTCGAATATGGTGAATTAGTACCTAACAAACCATCACCCTCCGAGTTGCAAAGAAGAAGAACCCAAAAAGTTGTTGGAGGTTATGTAAAGGAACCAGAGAAGGGACTCCATGAAAACCTTGTACAATTTGATTTCAGGAGCCTATATCCTAGTATTATAATTTCTAAGAATATTTCACCTGACACCTTCAGTAAGGATCCAAAAGAAGATTGTTATGTGGCCCCTGAGACTGGTTATAGGTTTAGGAAGAAACCTAAAGGTTTTGTACCTTCGATTATAGGGCAAATATTGGATGAGAGGATGAAGATAAAGAATCAGATGAAAGTGGCTGAGGATCCGACGGAAAGGAGGATACTCGACGTGCAACAAGAAGCTCTTAAAAGGCTTGCTAATACAATGTATGGGGTTTATGGTTACACGCGTTTCAGATGGTATTGTTTGGAGTGTGCTGAGGCTATAACAGCATGGGGTCGGAATTATATTAAAAAGACGATAAAAGAGGCTGAAAAGTTCGGATTTCACACGGTATATGCTGATACTGATGGCTTCTATGCTACTTATCAGAAAAAATAATATTCATGAACCTTGATATTATTTCCTCTGGACTCAAGTCTATGACTGGGACATCCGCGTTTCCGGGTTCTACTTTCACATGGACTATGACTGGCCCGTCCTCTTCTAGTATTGGTCGCATGTTTATTTCGTGGAGTTTTTCGAATTTGAATATTTTTTTGAATCCTATGCCTTTGGCGAGTTCGCTTAGATCGACTTTTAGGGCGTATGTGCACTGGGAACCTGTTGTCGCATAGCATCCGTTATCTAGTATTATGAGTATGAGATTTTTAGGGGATTGGCTATAGATTGTGACGAGGCTTCCAAGGTTCATGAGGAGTGAACCATCACCCTCAAACACTACTACTTTACGTTTTTGTGTTAATGCGAGTCCCAGTCCGATTGATGAAGCCATCCCCATTGAGCCTAGCATGTAGAAGTGTCTTGGGGAATCTTTTATACTGTAAAGTTCTCTTGATGGGAATCCAAGATTGCATATGATTAGTTCGTCATCTAGTTGTTCTATGATGGTTTTTATGGCTTCTATACGTTCCATTTTAGGTTCACCAGAAACTAACTTCTAAGAGTATAGCTGTGGGATATTTTTTTGCCTTTGCAAGTTTCCAAGCAGATTTTATATCATTGTATGCTTCTTCTGGGGTGGATGGGACGTGATATGGTATTTTGAGGGCTTCTAGTAGGAGTGGTGTTGCTTCACCCATTGGGATTTGGGCTTTCATGAATTCTCCTTGGGTGCCTCTGTGGCTTATTATCATAAGTATGGGGATCCTATATAACTTGTAGAGAGATGCTATGACATTTATAGAATTTCCAAGACCTGAATTTTGCATTAAAATAGCTGTGTTCTCTCCAGCCATGTATGCGCCCGCTGCTATGCCGAAACCTTCTTCTTCTCTTGTAACTGGTATGTGTTTAATTTCTTTGTCTTGGTCTATCATTTCAAGTACCCTTGCAAGGTTTATGCAGGGCACGCTTACTATAAAATTTATGTTGTTGTCTTTAAGGGCCTTGTATATTGCCTTGCTGCTGTCCAATGTTCTTTATCCCTCCAAGTTCAGGTCCAGGTTTAATTTCTCTTCTAGTTCTTTTAATTGTTTTAGGAGTTCTTGGTCTATGTGTATGCCCTCAGCTAGGTTCTTTTTCATGTTCATTTTTTCTATGTCACCTGGTATGAGCACTTTACCTGTGGATTTGACTTCTTCCACGAATTTGTCAACTTGTTTTTTGAAGTCTTTGATGTTAACGAACTTTGATGGGTCAATGGCTATTAGAAGGTCGCCTTTTGTACATTTATCATAGGGGTTTACGGTGCCTTTCACTTCCTTGCCGATGGCGGCTTTTACAAGAGGTCCTGCTAATATTTCTATCATGAATGATAATGCGTAGCCTTTGTGCCCGCCGAATGGTAATATTGAACCCTTTAGGGCCTTTTTTGGGTCTGTGGTGGGGTTTCCATTGGAGTCTAATGCTATGCCTTCTGGTAGTTTTTCTCTTTTACGGGCGGCTTCGAGTAATTTTCCACGCGCGGAGGCTGATGTTGCCATATCAACTGAAACATAGTATTTGTTGGATGGTATTCCGATTGCTATGGGGTTTGTCCCGAGTATTGGTTCTTTTCCCCCTAATGGTGCCACGGCTGGTTCTGTATTTGTCATTACTATTCCTATCATGTCTTCTTTGATTGCCATGTCAGAGTAGTATCCTGCAATACCGAAATGGTTAGAATCATGGATTCCTACTAATCCTATTCCAGTCCTTTTTGCTTTTTGGATAGCTATCTTCATCCCCTTATAGGTTACCACATGTCCGAGTAGGTGGTTACCATTTATTAGGGCTGTTGATACTGTTTCTTTTTCGATTTCTATATTGCCTTCTGTTTTTATGTTTCCGTGTTCTATGCCTTTCACGTACTGTGGGAATCTCCCGATTCCATGTGAACTGAAACCTTTAAGGTCTGCATCGACTGTTACATCCGCAACTATCCTTGCATGCTCTTCTGGCACGTTTAAGGCATTTAAAATTGAGGTTATAATATTTTTTTCATCTTCACTGGTTATTTTCATGAGAAAGACACCTTCCTGGTTTTTTTCTTAGAGTGTGATATCCTCTTCTGTGTATGTTTTGATTTTCACAGCCCCTTTAGGGTCTTTTTCAACGGTTCCTATCTCTTTTGCGTTGTAAGTTTTCTTGGTTATTTTTATTGTTTCTTTTGCATCTTCTTTGTCCACGATTATTATGAAGCCTATGCCCATGTTGAAGACTTTGTACATTTCGTCTATTGGCACTCCATTTTCGTGGATTGTCTTGAATATGGGTTGTGGTTCTGGTAGTTTATCTATATTATATGTTACTTTATCGTTGAGGCGACGTATGTTTGTGTAACCGCCTCCTGTTATATGTGCGAGTCCATGAATGTCTATTCCTGATTCAAGGAGTTCTAGTATGGGTTTGACATAAATTCTTGTGGGTTTTAGGAGTTCTTCCCCTATTTTGTCTTTTGAACCTGGTATGGTATCATTGGCATCTAGTTTCAGTTTTTCGAAGAATATTTTCCTTGCGAGGGTTAATCCGTTGCTGTGTATCCCACTACTTTCAATTCCTATTAGCTTGTCACCTGCTTTTATTTTTTCTCCAGTTATTATATTTTCGGGGTCTGTTATTCCTATGCCTGTGGCTGCTAGGTCGAAATTGTTCACTATCTCTGGTAGTGTTGCTGTTTCCCCGCCTATTATCGCGGTTTCTGCTAATTCAGCTCCTTTTGCTAATCCTTCACCTATTTCTGATGCGATTTCAGGGTTTGGTTTTTCCATTGCAAGGTAGTCGACTATTGCGATTGGTTTGGCGCCTACACATATTATATCATTTACTACCATTGCTATACAATCTATTCCGATGGTGTCATATTTTCCTAATTTCTCTGCTACTAGTATTTTGCTGCCAACGCCATCTGTACTCATTGCTATTGCCATGTCACCTACTCGTATTATAGAGGCGAAGTGGCCTTTCTTTGTGAGTACATCAGCATATTTCAAGGTTTTTTCAAGTTTTGAGGCTAAACTTGATATGGTTAATGCTTCAAGGTTTATATCTACTCCAGAATCGGCGTATGTTACCAATCTAATCACCTTTTATTGTATTCGCACGGTTTCTAGGTTTAATGGCGTTTTTGTTTCTATCTTGTAGGTTCTGTAGATGCTTGATGCAAGGTCTAGGGTTTTGTAATTGTCACCATGGCATATGAGTATTTTCTCTGGTCTGGGGCTCACCCTTTTCACATATTCCATGAGCTGTCTGCGATCTGAGTGTCCGCTGAAACCTTCTATAGTCTTTATATCCATTTTCACCTTGTATACTCTTGTTTTACCTTCTTCTTTGAGTGGTATTTCCTTCCAGCCTTTCTGGAGTCTTCTTCCAAGTGAACCTTCGGCTTGGTAACCTACAAAGACAAGTGAATTCTTTTCATTTTCACATAACCATTTGAAGTATTCTAGGGAGTTTCCACCTGTTAGCATCCCTGAGGTTGATAGGATAATTGATGGTTCTCCTTCGACTATATCCATTCTCTCGTCCATTCCATTAACTTTATGGAATATTTCTGATATGAATGGGTTGTGGCCCATATGGAATATTTGGTCTCTCAAGTCTTTGCTTAGGTATTCTGGGCGGGCTGTGTGGATGGCTGTAGCTTCCCATATCATCCCATCAATATATACTGGGACTTCATGGATGATCCCAGTTCTTATATATTCTTCTAATACTACCATAAGTTCTTGGGCCCTTCCAACTGCGAATACTGGTATTAGTATTTTACCCCCTCTTCTGAGGGTGGTGTAGATTGTTTTTATCAGTTCTTTTTCTGCATGGTTTCTTGAGGGTTGTACATCTTCTTTTCCACCGTAGGTGCTTTCCATGACTAGGGTTTCGAGTCTGGGGAATCTTGTGACGGCTGGTTCTAGTAGTCTGCTTTGTTCGTATTTGAAGTCCCCAGTGTATACCATGTTGTGTTGGCCGTCGCCGATGTGGAGGTGGGCCATTGCCGATCCTAGTATGTGGCCGGCGTTGTGTAATGTTAGTCTTATGTCTGGTGCTATGTCAGTTACTTCTCCGTAGTCGAGTGTGATTGTATGTTTTATGCATTTTTTCACGTGTTTGACGTTGAATGGGAGTGGTTGTTCTTCTCTGTAGGCTATGTCTATGTGGTCTAGTTGGAGTAATGTCATTAGGTCTCTTGTGGGTGTTGTGCAGTATACTGGTCCGTCGTAACCGTAATGGTAGAGGTATGGTACGAATCCTGAGTGGTCTAGGTGGGCGTGTGTTATTATCACGGCATCTAGGTTGTCTGGTGCGAATTCTGGGACGTTTAGGAATGGGTATGATGTTTTTTCGTCTGTTCCTGCCACGTTTACTCCGCAGTCTAGTAGTATTCTGCTGTTGGGAGTTTGAAGGTAAAGGCAGGATCTTCCAACTTCTCTGAACCCGCCTATGGCTGTTAGTCTCGCCCAATCGTTTTCGTATTTTATTTTCTGGTGTATACGATTCCCTAGTTGGTGAAGTATCTTCTTACGTTCTTTACTGTTCTTTCTAAGGGTCCGTCGTATTCTTTGGATGATCTCTGATGATATGGGTGGCGTTCTCAGTATCTTAGGTGCCCATCCTATATTTTTTACTATTTCTCTTGATGTTGAACCGTATTTGCCTATTACAAGTCCTGGTTTTTTGGCTTCTATGATAACTTCGCAGGTTACATCATCAAAGGAGATATTAATTATCTCGGCCTCTTTTGGGACTATTTCATGGATTTTTTCTATGGCCTTTTCTGGTTCCATGAGTACTGATCGGTCTGAGCGTATTATAATACGCTTGCGAAGATCCTTGGCTAGTTCCCTGATTAGGTCACCGTTTTCGCTTATGATCTCTGGGTTTTTTGTATAGATTACAAGTTCTGGTCCTTCAAATTCTACCTTAGCTACTTGGACTCTTGGTGGTAATCTTTGTATTATAGTCTTCTTGATTTCTTCAAGAACCCTTGAAACCATATGATCACTTCTTGAAAAATAGAATAGGAGGGCGTATATTATAAAATTTAAAATAATTATTAATCTGTGTGGGGTTAAAATTAGTTAAGTTCTTTAATTCTTTTTTCAACTTCTTCTTCGCTTAACATTTTGAAACCTTCTTCTGTGACTATAGCTACTCTTATACCATTCCCTGAGAAGGTGTCTCTTTCTATTGCAGATTTTAGGGCTTTTATTGCAATGTCGATTGCTTCTTCTACATATAAGTCTTCGGTGTATCTGTCTTCGAGCACACCATAGGCTATAGGTGAACCTGAGCCTGTGGATATGAATTTGTCTAGGATCATGCCCCCTGTAGGGTCTAGGGAGTATATTTTTGCCCCTGTGTCATCTACTCCTCCTAGTAGGGCTTGTACTATGAGTGGATAGAAGCGGTTTGAATGGAGTATGTTTGATGCTAGGGCTGCGACAGCCTCTATACTTATCCTTTCGGAATTCCTCATCTTATATAATGCTGCTTCGGCTTTTAAATATTTCATTAGAGTTTGAGCATCAGCCACGGATCCTGCGACTGTTGCTGCTATGTGTTCATCAACTTTGAATATCTTATCAGCGACTTTGTGCGCTATCAGGTTCCCTATTGTAGCTCTTCTCTCTGTTGCAAAAACAACCCCATCTTTGCAGGTTATACCTACAGTTGTAGTACCTTTTAATCTTCTTTCGTCTTCCATAGATACACCTCGAAAATAAAAATAGTAATAAGAACTAGCTTCTAAACTTACTTATTACTTTTTATCTTATATAAACGTTTAGTATATGGGGTTCTTCTTTCACTCCCACCACAGAAAATATATGAAGTGGTGGTTTAAATGGCGATTTTATCTCCCTTTATCTTGGGGGATGGTCTGCTCTTGTATAAATATTTTTCGCTAGGTTATTATCTCTTCTAGGACGCCCTCTTTTTTCGCATTTTTTATTTCAAGGGCAGCTCTCCTTCCCATGCTCATGCCTTCACCATAGAGGAGGTAACTGTAGGTTGATCCATTCATAAATGTGTTTGTACCACCATCTGAGCGTGCGCTCATTTCAAATGTTACAATCTCTAGGTTGTCTGTGCACATTGTCTGGAGACAGAAGGGCCCATTCAATCCTGGAGGTACAAGTTCCTTGGCAGCATCTACCATCCTATCACCTATCTCAAAGGCTTGTGGCAGGAGAGATTCCCTCATAGCTACTGGGTGGTTGCCTGTGATAACATATGAAGGTTGTAAGTTTATATCTAATTGATCTTTAGCAGGTATTCTTACCAGACCGTCAATATTTGATTCATAGCGGCTGTCCATTCCGAGGATTTCAACTTCATCTTTCAAAGGTGAATAGAAGTATTGTATACAGAAGTTTGTACCTGCAATATATTCTTCTATGTGGGCATCTGATATTTCATCCTCGGTTATCCATCCGCGTTCTATCATTAGGTCAATCTTTTCATGGAATTCCTCGGGTGTGGCGGCTACGAAGTATCCTCTGCCGCCTCTGGCGCCTGGGAATTTCACCATAACGGGACGGTCTATCTTTTCGGGGTCATCATATTTGTAGGGTATCCTTATACCTGCTTTTTTCATGAGGCGCCTTTCAAGTTCTCTTTCAGACTCCCATCTTAGGATGTTCCTGTTTCCATACATTGGCACATAGAAGTCGTTTTCGATTCTGTCAAGTCCGGCATAGGCTACAAATGATCCATGGGGGATGATTATACTATTCATCTCCCTTAATTTTTCTTGGACATCATCATCAGCAATCTCCTTGAACTCGTCAACTATTATGAATTCATCAGCCACCCTAAAACGTTGATATGGGACCTCACGCCCTTTTTCACATACTACAGTGGTTTTGAAGCCTTCCATCTTGGCACCGTGGAGTATGTGGAGTGATGTGTGGCTGCCAAGGGTTGCTATGGTCAAATCTTCCTTATCGTATCCCTCAAGTATCTCTAATATTTCATCCCTGTCTATTTTACCCATTAAAATCCCCCTTCAAACTCTTTTTATAGACTATTGAAATTTCATCTTAATTATCATTTTTGTCTTTAAACCAAGACATTAATATTAAAAGGACATAAAACAGTGAACAAAATGAAATGGAAACAGATAGGTGACATCATAATATTAAACAGGAACGTGAAAAACCCGGAAAAGTTCCTCAAAATGAAAGGTGTAAAGACCGTGATCAAAATCGGGAGAATCCGGGGTAGGATGAGAGAACCAGAAGTCAAAATCCTCGCAGGGGCAGAGACCGAGACAATGCACAAGGAAAACAAGTGCTTGTTCAAGTTAGATGTCGCCAATATCATGTGGTCAAAGGGCAACACCTATGAGAGGATGAGAATACCAAGGCTAATACAAGATGGTGAGACCATAGTCGACATGTTCGCGGGGATAGGCTACTTCTCAATACCGATAGCAGTCCACGCAAACCCGAAAAAAGTCTATGCAATTGAGATAAACCCAAAAGCATACCAATACCTTAAAGAGAACATAAAATTAAACAAAGTCCAGGACAAGGTCAAACCCATACTAGGAGATTCAAATATCATAGCACCTACACTCTCCGCCGACAGGGTTCTAATGGGATATGTTGTGAATACACACCATTACCTTGACAGTGCACTTAAATGCTTAAAAAAAGGTGGAATATTACACTACCATGAAACAGCACCTGACAAAATAAAATTCAAAAGACCAATAAAAAGGATAAAAAAGGCCGCGAAACCCCGCGAAGTTAGAATACTAAATAAGAGAATTATAAAAAAGTATTCCCCAGGCGTCTGGCATGTTGTGATAGATGCTAAGATAAACTAGAAGGTGTAATAATTTGATTGTTGGTGTGGATCTTGCAGCAAAGGAAAAAAATAGGACAGGTATCGCCATAATATCCAATAAAAAGGTTGAAGCCTTTGAAGTATTATCTGATAATGAAATATTAGACGTGATCGTGGATGCTGATCTTGTTGTGTTCGACGCTCCTCTTTCACTCCCTAAGGGCAGATGTTGCCTTGAAAGAGAATGCAAATGCAGTAGATTTGGCCATTTCAGAAAAGCCGACTTGGAGATCAGAAAATATGGACAAGTACTCCCTTTAACATTCCCCCATATTAAAATGTTAACCTATAGGGGGATCCGGTTAAAAAACATTCTAGAATCATTGAACCCTGATTCCATTATAATAGAAACTCATCCAAGCACGGCACGAAAATTAATAAATTTATCCAGGATATCTTCCACTTTCAAGATAGAATGGGAAAAATTAAGCCCTCACGAATCA
The DNA here is from genome assembly GCA_030055615.1 of Methanothermobacter sp. Lineage (NCBI taxonomy): Archaea > Methanobacteriati > Methanobacteriota > Methanobacteria > Methanobacteriales > Methanobacteriaceae > Methanothermobacter > Methanothermobacter sp. The sequence goes on from JASFYN010000001.1 coordinate 225,792, forward strand.
GATGCTATCATAGCCGCTATCACGGGCTATTTTTACCTTAAAGGGGAATGCATGATCCTCGGGGACTCATCCGAGGGTCCTATTGTACTCCCAAAAACCCTATAGTGTGGTCAGGTGAACTTTCACCCTTTCAAGGACTCTTTCACTAAGATAATATTCTGATATGAACTTCGGATACACTGGCAGTCTCTCTTTTAATTTAAACCCTGCATTCCTTGTTATCCTTTCAAGTTCCCCTATCTCAGGCCATGGAGCCTCTGGATTAACATAATCTTTACTTAGGGGTGATATACCACCCCAGTCATCTGCACCTGCAAGAAGGAACAATTCACTGGTTTCCTTGTTAAGATTTGGGGGTACTTGTATGCTCACGTCAGGGAAGAGTATCTTTGTAGTGGCCACTGTCTTTATCATTTCAAGTAGTGTGGGCTCTGGGTGGTCTTCCATAGGGATTCCTGGTTTTGATCTGAAATTTTGGATTATGATCTCTTGGATGTGCCCATATTTGTCTTGTATCCTTCTTAACTCTAGGAGGGATTCTGCTCTTTCTTCTATTGTCTCACCTATGCCTATTAGGAGCCCGGTTGTGAATGGTATTCTGAGTTTGCCAGCGTCTTCGATGGTTCTGATCCTAAGCTTGGGATCTTTCCCTGGGCTCTCTTTATGGGCTATTGTTTTCATGAGTCGTGGGCTTGATGTTTCCAGCATAAGGCCCATGGATGCGTTAACTTCTTTTAGCATTTTAAGGTCTTTAAATTTTAATATTCCCATGTTGGTATGGGGTAAAAGTAGTGTATTTTTGAGGGTTTCATGGCAGATATGGTAGATATATTCTACCATGGTATCATAGCCCAGTTTTTCCAATTGATTCTTCACGGGTTCTAGTTTGTCTGCGGCTTCTCCGAATGTAAATAGGGCTTCTCTGCAACCATATGATTCTGCTTTTTTTAATCGTCTCATTATATCTTCAGGTGTTAATATGGGCTGTTCTGTTTTTTCTCTTCGGAATGTGCAATAGCCGCACCTGTTTCTGCAAAGTCTTGTCACTGGTATGAAAATGTTCCTGGAATATGTTATGGTTTTCTTCTTTTGTTGGTTTAGGGCTTTTCTCATTAGATCCAGTATTTGGATGCCTTCATATCCTAGATATTTTTTGAGGTCGTCCTTTGAGGGTTTCATTTATTCACCAAGGTCTGAGACGACGATTTCAACAAAACAGGGGCCCATGTCACTTTTGTCTTTGTATAGTACTATGAAGAAACCTGTTTTCTCGGCGATTCCTAGGCGGTATTCTACTGTGAAGTTCATGTTTTCGAGGGATTCTTTTAGGCGTTGTATTCCTGCTATGTCTGGGTCTGCTCCGACATCAACGTTTTTTCTTATGTTTTCATCCATTATACTTATGAGGTCTGTCCCGGCATCTGATAATAGGTCTATTTCTTCTGCTTGGAGGTGTTCCATGAGGTTGTCGAGGATTTTTTTCATGTTATCTGCTTTTATCCTCTTTTTCGAATGTCCTCTCACTATTAGTATCTGGGCGGCGTCTAGGGCTGGTCTGGAACCTTCATAGGCGTCTAGGTATGTCATTATTTCGCCTGCTAATCTATGCAGTTTTATCAAGTTGACCACCTATTTGGTTGTTTAGTTCTTCTATTTCGTATTTTAGTTCTCCCATGGTGGCAACTTTTTCTGCGAAGGCGTTATGGCGGTGTATGCTTTCTTCGTTGATTTGTCTTACTGTTACGATCGTATCATCTGGTAGGTGTGGGAATTCTTTGACTATGCGGTGTACCATGTTCCTGACGCAGTCTTCTACGAACATTGGATTCTTGTGGGCTTCTATTACTACGGCATTTTCATCCGGTCTTTTGAGCATTTCATAGACTGGGGAGCTCATTGATTCTTCTATTATCCTTATTAGGTCTTCTCCCCGGATTGTGTGACCTTCTGGGACTTCTATCATGATCATGCCTTTTCCTCTTTGGTTGTGTGAGGCTATGGGGACTGTTTCAAGGACTTTTTGTGTTGTTTCTTCGTCGAGGAATTTTATTAGTTCTTGTCTTGTTGCTTCTTTTATTGTTTCTTGTGCACAAGGGCAGACTGTCATGCCCACCACTTCGGCGCCTATCATCTTCCTTATTATGACTTCGTCTCGGTCTCTGTATCCAACTGCGTCGGCCATTATCTTTGTCATTTCCTGGCTTCTCTTATGGGTGATTGGAGACCTTTTCCTGAACATGAAGTCGCTTTCCATGCTAACTTCGGCTCTTCGAGCATATTTGTGCTTTTTGAGTAAGAGGTTAACTATTTCTGCGCATAATGATTCTAGTTCGAGTATGTTCCTTTCAACCACTTCTTCTAGTACTTCAGTGATGGCCTCGGGATTCCTTGACATGTGAATTCCTCTTTGTTTGCTTGGCAAATCTACGAAGGCGTCGAAGGTTGGTAGGAGTATTATTGGTCTTTTGTTTTCTCTTTCGATTTTGAGAAGTTTCTTAACACCTGTGACCCCGACTCTTGTAAGGTGTACGGGGATTGAGGGTATTTTTTCTTGTGTATCTGGGAAGCATATCATGCCCAAATTTTACACCTCGAGTTTTTAGAATATAATAAGAGGAAATCCATTATATATAAGTTCGAAGTTTTATATTATGATTCTTGGTGTTTATTTTTTTGAGAGTATTTCGATGAGTTTATTATCTGGTATTTCCTTTGGGTTTTTATCTAGGATGATTTTTGCATTGTAGAGTTTTTTGGCTCTTTTTGCTATGAGTTTTGATGTTGGATTGGGTTCTGCCAATACTATGATCTTTTTTATGTTCATTTTTTTGATTTTACGCTCTATGTTATCCTTTGTGTGTTCTATTTTCTTTTTTATATTTTCTAGGGTTTTTTCTGGGATTTTGGGGTTTATTTTTTCCATGTCTTCGATGGAAAGTGGGGCGCCGGTGACGATAATTTGGGGGGCTTCAATCCCCCTTTTAGTCAATGCTTTTTTCACGTCACTTTTTGTGGTTATTATAAGGGTGTTTAGGGATAATTTTCTTATTTTATCTTTTAGGTCTTCCATTTCTAATACTTTAAAGTCTGCGAGTATTTTATCGATTTTCTCTCGGGCTTTGAGGAGGTGTTGGCAGAATCCAGATGCCTCCTCCTTTGAAAGCCTATGATAGGGTAAACTTTTATAAATGTAATCTTCAGCCCTTATCAGCTCCTTTATGGCGTTTTCAAAATGTTTTACGTTGATTATACCCTCTTCTGGTTCTTTTATCATTGTCTTCTTTTGTTTAATGCATGCTTTTTTTATGAGTTCTTCTGCTTGTTTTATCCGCATTCTTTCCATGATGTGATCCTCTCATCTATATTTTGAAGTATTCTGAAAATTTATCTTTTATCCTTGCGAATACATCCTTCACAGGATTGGAAGCTCTTACTTCATCTTCTATTGGACTCTCAAGGCCCATTAATGATTTAACAAATTTTAAATTTGAATTTGCAAGGGCTTCTAGGTCGTATCCTCCTTCAAGGACTGCAACAACCCTTTCATTTTTAAATTGTGATCCTATCCATGTATAAAATTCTTCATCAACCCTAATATTAGCTAGGGGGTCATCTTTATGGGCGTCGAAACCAGCTTCTAGGAAGATCATACTTGGCTTAAACTCGTCCTTCACCGGCTCCAGTATCCTTGAGAGTATCCATATATAATCTTGGGTATTTGAACCTGGTGGCATGGGAATATTTATAGTGTAACCCATACCTTCACCAGCACCCATCTCATCTATAAACCCGGTGCCAGGGTATAATGTCTTGGGATCTTGGTGTATGGAAATATACATTACCTCAGGGTCATCATAAAATATGTCAGCCGTCCCATTACCATAATGCACATCAAAATCTATTATAAGGAAATGATCTGATCCTTTTTTTCTAAGATTTTCGATTGCTATTGCCATATTGTTAAATATGCAAAAACCCATAGCCCTATCCCTTGTGGCATGATGTCCAGGCGGCCTTGCAACTGAATAAGCCCATCCACCATCCTCTGACACGATCTTTGATGCCATGATAGCACCCCCAGCGGCCAAAAGCGCGACATTGTAACTTTCACTTGTCATATAAGTGTCATAATCGAGGTAACCTCCGCCTCTTTCTGCGAATCCTTTCACATAATCAAGATGAGCTCGGCTATGAACCCTTAGGATATCATCTGGACTCGCCTTTTTGGGTTCCACTATTTTAAGATTTAGAATGCGGAGTATTTCCATGATTGCATCTGTTCTTTTTTTATTTTCCACATGGAACTCCATGTTATGGAGGTCATAGGATGGAGAATAGATGATTGTCATAATCCGCACCTTTATGATCGATTATAGCATCTGTGATGATGTCATATCCTCCTTAACAATATTTAAGACGGTCTGGGTGTATGTTCTTTGAACATCATTTTCCTTGAGTAGGCCTTTTATAAACTTGTCGAGTTCGCTGGTGTCTCTGAATTTCCCTATTAATATGGCGTCGAATTCTCCTGTAACATCATAGATTGCTAAAACATTCTTATGATATGCTGTTCTTTCCTCCCAGTTTTTCAGAACCCCCCCTTTTACTCTAACACCTATAATGGCCGTTAGTTTGTAGCCAAGTTTTGAATGGTCTATCAGGGGGACGAATTTTTTTATCACCCCATTTTTCATGAGCTTTTCAACCCTATTGTGCACCGTGCCTACTGATACTCCAAGTTTCCTTGAAATCTCCCTATAGGACATCCGCCCATCCTTGTTAAGGAGATGGAGTATCTCTTTGTCTATATCATCTATTTTAACAATATCTTCCATATTACCACCTTCTATTTCTATAAGATGGGAAAAATTTATTATTTGGGGTATAGTAATCCAAGCGCCCTAGAGAAGAATAGGGAAAGATAAGATCTTATGAAGATCGCAGAGAGTAGGTTTGCGATTATGTAAGCGACTAGGGGCCCAGTAGCTATGTTAAGGCCAATATAACCTAGCATTATGATGAAATTTAATATGAAGCTGATTATCCCAATTATAATTACAACTATAATATACCAGAGGATATATTTTCCCCATCCAATCCTTGATATGATATCTAATACTTCTCGGATCATGAAAGCTGCCCTAAATTGGTTATTAGCTGCCATGTGGGCTATTGCTATTGTGAGAAGTAGCAAGAATATGATAGCCACGATAAAACCTACCAATCCCGTGATACTGCTGATGGTTAGGTTTGAACGGGCTATGAAAAGGCCGATACGCATGATTAGCCAGGGTGTTATCATATAGATTATGACCACAATTGAAACTTTAAGTCCATCAATGAACATCTCCCATGGCTTATCAAATTCTGGAAGCTCATTAAAACCTGCTATTGTAGTTTTAAGAACTCTGAAAATGTACCCAATAACGAAGAATAGTGGGATTATCATTAAAATCAAGTAAACTCCGATTAGGACTAGTTGGGGTGCTAATAAAACTCTCCCAACTAGGGGTAGTGAGTTTACGAGTAGAAATAATATACCCAATATGATTAATTTTCTCCAATTCGATATGGGGTACTTGACCGCGTCGCCTATAATCTCATAGATATTCACGATATTACCCCCAAGAATATCTAACAATTAAATTTGTCAGTTTCATAATATATAATTACTTGATATTTTTTAAAATTTCAAAAAAATTTTTAGAATAATAATAAAAATAATATCAAAAAAAGGAAAAATTATAGAGATCCTATTCAAGGATTTTTTTAATGACCTTATGCAGAATGTGGATCCTAACCATGTATTTCGGGCCTTAATTTGGCTAATCATGGACATGTACCCGGGTCATCCGCATTCTAGGTTGCTTGCTGAGTATGCAAGGTCTCATGGGTCCAAATGTGCCCTTGTAGTACATTATGGTGGAACCTCCAATTATCGCAGCTACATGGAAGACATTTAGAGTATACAGTATGATACATTCCAGGAAAAAAAGAAAATTGGAGGGATGAAATATTATTCATATGCGTACCTGAGTCCAAGTGCCCTGAAATAAAAGAGAGTGAGATAAGGTGTCACGAATAACGGTACTAATATTTGGCCGAGAACTGGAATCATGCCAACTAAAGACCCAATGAAGAGTATCACTATGGCCACGATTATAACTACTATGTACCACAGGATATATTCTGTCCATCCGATTTCTGATATGACATCTAGTATTTCTCTGAATTGGAATGCCGCTCTAAGTTCACTGTCATTATATGCCATATGGGCTATTGCGATTGTCCATAATAGTCCAAATATGATGGCTACGATGATCCCTATTATAATGAGCCCTAAACCAGCCTGTAATAGTGTTGGAGCTGTGACCATAACATTCCCATAGATTGTGAAAACACCAGCGCTTGATAAGCCTGTGAAAACACCAACACCCATAATTATCAGTGGTATTATCATATAGGCTAAAGTGACAACGAATACTTTAAGACCATCAATGAACATTTCACCCCATTCATCGAATTCTGGAAGCTCATCAAACCCGGCTATTGTGGCTTTAAGGGCCCGGAAAACATACCCAAGGGCAAAGAATATGGGTATTAGTAGGAAACTTAATAGGAAGAACACTCCTAATATTATGAGTTTCTTCCAATCTGATGCCGGGTACTTGACGGCGTCACCTATAATTTCGCCAATATCCACCATTTGCACCTCCAAAAAAACTATATAATTTTATATTTTCTCAATTTAATTATATATAAATTTTCTTTTTTTCTGATATAAAAAGTTGCAATTTTAAGTGAAATCTCCGTAAAATAGGCGAATAAATATTTTTTTGTCTTCACAAAAAATTTATAAAGAATAACTTTATCAAGGTATAGCTTAGAATATTGTATCAAAGCTTATTATTGGTGGCTTTATGAAGAAAACTGTGATTTTCATCATTTTAGTTATAATCTTTGTGGGATATGTGCATTTCACAACAGCTAATGGGGAGTTTGAGCCTCTGGGTAGGTTGGCTTTTGTTAAGTTGGCTAATCCTGACATGTACCCGGGTCATCCGCATTCTAGGTTGCTTGCTGAGTATGCAAGGTCTCATGGGTCCAAATGTGCCCTTGTAGTACATTATGGTGGAACCTCCAATTATCGCAGCTACATGGAAGGAGACATCCTAATACTACAACTAGCATATGTAGAGAAAAAACCATACACCCCTGGGATAAACTGGAGCGAAGTATGGGAGGAGGGGATTAATGGCGTTCCAGCCGACAAATGGACCTATAGGAGCGATGGGATAGAATTTCAAACATTAGATGAGGCCTTGGATTATATTAGGAAACGTGCAAAGGAGAATGGCCAGAATGGGCCCATACCACTTGTCTACCATGGCACGGTAAGGGAAGGTGATATTGTAATAAATCAGGGTTGTGGTTTTCCATTGTATTATCATATAATACGGAGCCAATACGGGCCATTGGAAGCATATTATTATGTCATCAAGGGTTTCTTTTATCCGTACATTTACAATCCTTATCGTAATTTTGAGATTAAAAATGCAGAGGCCCTACAGTATTATTACACCCATAACATGTTAAATTATGAATAGACTTCTTTGATTGATTTTTTTAATTCCATTATCGGAGCATTGGTTTTTATACCAGTGGCTCTGCAGTGGCTTCGAACCACTTTAAAACCTTTTTCTTGTAGGTTTTCCATGACTTTTTTGAGGGGTGGGGCGCTTATCCCCATTTTGCTGCAGACTTTATGGATATCATAGAATGTTGGGGGCATTCCAGCCTCCTCTTCTAGAAGTTTTAATAATTTTAGGGTTTCTTTTTTCTTGTTCAAAGTTTTCTCGGGCAGTGATCTTATCATTCCTCTGATGAAACTTTCATCTTCTAATTCCCCTATCCAAAGAGGGCCGCTAAAATCTAGTCTTCTACCACATTGGGGGCATTCTCTTGGCAAGATTGGGAGCATGCCATATTTTAGGTCCCGGAACAGGCAATTGTGGCAATGGTATATGAATCCAATATTTTTTTTGAGAGATTTATCTGTCTTAGCCGCTCCTTTGCCAATTTCCAGGTAAAGGCGCATATAATGTTGGCTACTATAAGCTAACCTGCTCTTGATATATTTTTTATATTTTGCAAGGGTTAAACTTGTGAAACCTGCTAGTATCCTTAGACCATTTTCATGGCAGTATTCTGTCTTTAAAGGCACTGCATTATATTTCCTTATACAAGGGCTCTTGTATGTGCCGCAGAGACTAGAAGTGTCTGTTGCCGTAACACATAATAAGGAGTCTTTTTTAAGGGAATAACCAGCCGAGTCTATAAAAGGGGATGGTGTGCCGAAGGGGTCTATATCAACGACATCAAACATGCCCCTATTCTTGCGGAGTAGGATGTTGGCATCCTCCATTGTTATATTAATATGAGCGTTGTTGAGTTTACTATTTTCTTTTATGAATTCCACTGCAGTTGGGTTTATGTCATTGGCCAGGACGCTTTCAACTCCTTCTATTTCGAGACGGTATCTTATACCCCTTATACCGCTACCAGCAAAGAGATCGGCTATTTTTATCTTGGATTTTTTCTCTTTTTGGAATTGTTGAATTGCCAAGACTGAGATATCCCTGTTAAGCTCCATATTAGGATTATAGAATACGGGAGCTTTTGAGGAAACCTTATGGAAACTGGGAATTTTGACTGTTACTATACCCTCATTTATTGTCATCATCATATTACCATTATAAGAAAATCTTATACTTTTAAGATAGGGTTAATAGTAAAATTAACGAGAACCATCTTGGGGTATATCATGGGTTCAAGTAGAAGAATAAAAGAGGATCTTGGGAAGGTAAATTGTCCATGGTGTGGAACCTTAAATCAGAGAAGTGCTAGATTTTGCATTTTTTGCGGCAGAAGATTAGAAGACCAGGTCTATGATGGGCCCAGATTTTTATTTAATGCTAGGAAGGGTAATAATAGCCCATGGAGGTATATTTTAACCATCATATTAACCCTTGGAGTTCCCAGCATCCTGGTGGGGATAATATTAGGCATATTCCTTGGTATCATTCTCGTTTTATCCCATAGGACATCGGATATTTTTAATATGTTATCTAATCCATTTTATCTGCTTATAATCGCTGGTATGGTCTTTTCGGTAGCTTATATTTTCCTTTATCTATCTGTGAGGTTCTTGCATAATAGAAGCTTCAAATCCCTTATAAATACTGGTCGAGAAATTGACTGGAAAAGGATAATGAAAGGGGCTATTCTATGGTTTTCGATAATCTCAATCTTGGATATCATATATTTTATAATAAGCCCAGGATCATTTAGTTTTTCATTCGAACCGCGCAGCTTCTTCCTGTTATCTTTTATAGCGCTTATTGTATTCCCGATACAAGCATCTTTTGAGGAGGTTTTTTTCAGGGGATATCTCCTACAAGCTCTTGGTCTAGTATCAGAGAGTCCTCTTTTGGTTTTGATTGCGGATTCGTTGATATTTGCAGGACTTCACTGGTGGAATGGGAGCAATCCGACAATGAGCTTATCTATTGTGACAAGCGCATTTATAATAGGTTTAATGTTAGGTTTAATCACCCTCGCAGATGATGGTATAGAATTGGCTGTGGGTATCCATATAATCAATAATCTTTATGTGAGTCTAATCCATAATTCCCCTGACAGTGGAATAGGCAACTTACCCTCCCTAGTTGTAACCCCACCGAATCCCTACCTTTCACCTATCATACTTATAGTGGCTGTCCTAACTGTAATATTCATATTATTTAGAAATAGGAGAGAAGATATTCTCAAGGTACTCAGGTGAGGTTTCGATTATGATACCAATTGCAAGTCCAATAATAGAAGATGATGAAATCCGAGAAGTAGTAAAAGTATTACGTTCGGGTTTCCTTGCCCAAGGCCCTAAGGTCGAAGAATTTGAAGAAGCATTTGCCGATTACACCAACAGCAAGTATGCCGTGGCTACAAGTTCTGGTACAACAGCATTACATGTTGCATTATCCGCGGCTGGTGTGGGTAAAGGTGATGAGGTTATAACCACGCCTTTTAGTTTCGCGGCAACAGCAAATGCAGCCTTATATGTTGGGGCCCGGCCAGTTTTTGTTGACATAGACCCTTGGACATACAATATAGACCCTGAGAAGATAGAGGATGCTATAACAGAGGATACAAAGGCTATAATAGTTGTCCACCTTTATGGGCAGCCAGCTAAGATGGACCATATCATAGATATAGGTGAAGATCATGGACTCATAGTTATTGAGGATGCTGCCCAGGCACATGGAGCATTATATCATAAGAAAAAGGTGGGTTCGTTGGGGGATATTGGATGTTTCAGTTTTTATCCTACGAAGAATATCACCACAGGTGAGGGGGGGATGATAACAACTGATAATGAAGATATAGCCCATTTGGCTAGGATGATAAGATCTCATGGTGAAAGTGAACGTTATGAACATGTGATTTTAGGATACAATTTTAGGATGACCGATATAGCAGCTGCCATTGGGATTGTTCAACTTAAAAAGCTTGACAGGTTCAATAATAGGAGGATAGAAAATGCAGAATATTTAACAGAAAATCTTGAAGACTTTGATCATATCATAACCCCATATGTTATGGATGATGTGAAGCATGTCTTCCACCAGTACACTGTAAGGGTTGAAAACAGGGAAAAATGGATAGAACATTTTAAAAGTGAGGGTATAGGGACTGGAGTGTATTATCCGAAGCCAATCTATCGTCAACCATTATATGAAAATCTTGGTTTGGAGTTTAGTTGTCCAGAGGCTGAGAAGGCATCTGAGGAGGTATTGTCATTGCCAGTGCATCCTAGCTTGGGCGTGGAGGAACTTGATAGGATAATTGATGCGGTTAAGAATTTCCAAGTTTAGAGTTTGCTCTTCACAGAGGCTATCTTATCTTTTAGAGTTTTTTCAACATCTCTCCTATCATCTATTTTGACTGTGGTGTACACCCTACTACAATCTAACTTGAATACGGCTTCATGGGCTGCTCTTATAGCATCTAGGATATCCTCAAGGTTTTCGGCTTCTATCTGCGTCCCCATACCGGATATTTCATATCTAATATTCTTCTCTTCCATTGCTTTTATCGCGGCAGCTATGTATTCACTTAAACTTGTATCCCCAGTCCCTATGGGGATTATAGTTAATTCTGCTGTTATCAATCACAATCCCCCCTACCTTAATGTTATAGTAGGCATATAATATTATTATTATGGGAAAAGCAAATTTTAACATGAAATTAGAAGAGAGAATCAAGGAACTTATAATAGATTATAAGCTCATAGAGGATGGAGAATTAGTAGCCGTGGCCCTTTCAGGTGGAAAGGATAGTCTACTTGTATTACACGTTTTAGCTGCTCTTAGAGATGATTTTGGTTTTGATATCGTCGCCATAGCAGTTGATGAGGGTATAAAAGATTATAGGGAGAAGAGTTTAGAGGCTGCACGTTACAATACGAAACTTTTAGGCGTTGAATTGGTTGAAAAATCCTTTAAAGATGAATTCAATTTTTCATTGGATGAGGTTTATGGGATTTTTAAGAGTCCTTGTATACCTTGTGGGGTTTTCCGGAGGAATATACTGAATAGGGCTGCCCGCAGCCTAGGAGCTGATAAAATAGCTACTGGACATAACATGGATGATGAAATACAATCATTTATGATGAGCCTAATTAGGGGTGATACGCGCAAATTTTCCAAGTTCGGCCCTAAATTGGAGGTGATCCATCCTAGGCTTATACCTAGGATAAAACCTCTATGGAATACGAGTGAAAAAGAAACCAGAAAATGGGCCATCATTAATAATATTAGGGTTCATTTGGAGGATTGTCCTTATTCTAGTTTATCCCTCAGATCAAGGGTTAAGAGATTTCTTAACAGGATAGAGTCGAAGAGGCCTGGAACCAAGGATTCGATAATGGAATCTTTCATTAAAACTTTTAAAATGGAACAAGGGGAAGTTGAACTTTTTGAATGTGAGGTTTGTGGGGAGCCGGCTTCTATGGAAACTTGTAAAGCCTGTGAACTGTTATCTGTGATTAGGGGTTCTCTATGATCTTTGTTATGGAGCCTACACCTTTACTTCTTCCTTCTCTGAATATTAGCTTTTGCCCCTCTTTTACATGGTGTGGTCTATATTTGAATCGCATTCTGACTTTTCCTTTGTCCCCGGCAGACATGAATTCTTGGTCGAGAGGTTCTAGTATTGTTGTCTCTGCGATGGTTTCTATGTGTGTCACGCTCTCATATCCTGCTTTTATTGTTGTTGGGTGTACTAGGATTGCTACTTCTGCTTCGAATTCCCTCACGGCCTTGGGATTGTATTCTGGGTGGGCTAGTATCATGCCTCTTTCGATTTCTTGTGGTGACGCTCCTGCAATTGATATTCCGACGATGTGGCCTGGTTCTGCGCATCCAATCTGGTAGTGGTGCATTTCAATTGATTTAACTTTCACTTCTTTGAATTCTCCTGTGTGGAGTGGTCCTAGGAGTAATTTTTCGCCTTTTTTAACTCTGCCTTGTCTTATGGTGCCGCTGACCACTGTTCCCACTCCCTTCACGGAATAAACCTTATCTATGTACATCATGAATGGTTTTTTGTCCTCTGATGCGTTTTCTGGGACTTTTAAATTTAGGAATAATTCATCTAGTAATTCTAGTCCTTCTCCTGTTACTGATGATGTTTCTATTATGGGGACTATGTGTTGGTTCATCTTCTCTGATACTAGTAGGGCGTCTGACCTGTTTTTGACCCTGTATGGGATTCTACCCACGAGTTTGAGCAATTCTGATATTTTATCATGGACTTTTTGGATTTCATCTTCTCCTACTAGGTCTTTTTTTGTTATAACTACTATTACGGGTAATTCCATTGCTAGGATAATCCCCAGGTGCTCCCTTGTGATATGTGTAGGTCCTTGGTCTGCTGCGACTGTTAAAAGACCGTAATCTAATTTTTGGCCCACTATGCCCCTTATTGTGGTTCTGAGCCATGGTTCATGGCCTACGGTGTCGACAAATGATATTATCCTTTCACATTTTTCCATGAGCTCGGATTTTTCTTTTTTGTCAAGTGGATTGTCTAAGCGGATCGGCTGACCGTCCAAGAAACCGTATATTGCGAATGAAAGGTCTGCTGAAAGTCCTCTTTCTATTTCATGTTTCTGGACATCGAGGAATATGCGAGTCTTTCCAGTTCCATCATCAAGTATTCCTGTTGTTAAGCTACCTAAGAGTGTGCTTTTACCATGGTCGACATGACCTGCGACTCCTATGACAATATGCTCTTTTTTGAATGAATTTTTCCATCCTATTGTAACTTCGGCTACTTTACCATCATCTAGTGGATATTCGTTCACTTCTTCTATACATGCTCCTATCTCACGGGTTAGAACATTGAGTACGTGGATCGATTCTTGGAGTTCTTCTTTGGGGAGGCCTGCTAGGCTCCCATCATCTTCAACACCGAGAAGGTAGATTGCTTTACCCTTTCCTTTTTCCATCCTATATTTCATCTGGGAGATTAGTTGTCTTTTTCTGTCTTCGTTAAGATGATATGATATTTTGAGGGCTTTTTTAAATTCTATGTTCCTTCTTTCACCTTTTTTGGTGAAGGATTTCAGATCCTTGATCATTTCCGATCATTTCTCTTTTTTAGGAATCCGCCGGGTCCGTACTTTTCTTCTTGTAATTTTCTAACCATATAAGCCGCATCTTGGAAACTTTCAACTTTTCCGAGTATTCGACGACTTTTAACTTTTATAGTCTTCCCACAGACGCACCTGCGGGTTTTAACGCCTTCACGTGCGTATAGTGCTCTTCCACAATCGCATCTGAATATTATGTACATTTTCTAACCGGCTCCTATTATTTTACTGATCATGGGGAGTATGATTTGTGGTATTGTGAGGAAAGTTCCTATGCTGCAGCCAAGATTCGCCCCTGCAACAACAAGGATGACTCTGAAAAGATTGTTACTCCAAAGTTCATGAAGGCTATTACACTTATTCAAATTTTCAAGGTCACTGAAGTTAATATTTCTCAGTTTGGCCTCCATTAACCCTGCGAACCATCCCGCGGCTAGGAGTGGATGTAGTACTGTCATTGGAGCTACGAGGAATGCTATTAAAGCAGATTTGAGCTTTGAACCGGCTACTAATGATCCAATAAATGCGAAACCTCCTGTCAAGAATATAAATTTAAGAATATCACCTTGGATGTTGACCCCTGAAATGAATGCTAAGACAAAAGGCACAATTAATAGCATGGGGACAATAACTAGTAATTTCTTCAGAATGGAATTGTGCTGCTTGAAGGATAATAATTCCTTGAGTGGAGGTATCTTTTCTGGATGTTGGAGATAATGTTCTATACCCTTTTTGTGGCCTGCCCCCACAACTGCAATCACTTTATCCTCTGGGATTTCTAGTAATTTCTGGGCCATGTAGGCGTCTCTTTCATCTACTAGTACATGGTATGCCTGTGGTGAGATGTCTTTGAAGTATTCCATCACTTCATTTAGAGTGTCTTCACTTTTTAGGCTCTCCACGTCTTCTATTTCATCCTTTTTAAAGAATGAAGCAAGGATGTTAAAGGAGAATTTTAATTTTTCACGTAAACTCATGGAATCTATTATTCTTTGCATAGTTATGCGTATGTCCCGGTCTATGAGGGCTATCCTTGCACCTATCTCCTCAGCGGCTTCTATGGCCGCTAGCATCTCAGAACCTGGTTTCACGCCTAAATCGTCACCTATCCTATTTTGCAAGTATGTTAAGAGTCCGGTTATAAGAAAGAGGCCGATGTTCTCTCCTCTGATCAAATCTTTCACTGAGAGTTGTCGGTCATCTTTTAGGCCTAACTTTTCTTTTATGAGTTTCTGGTATCTTCCAATATCTAATTCAACAGCCACAACATCCGGTTTTTCAGTGCGTATAATCTCCTTCACTTCTTCTACGCTCTTTTTTGATACATGGGCTGTACCTATTATTTTAAGTTGTTCTATTTCCATGGAACATCACTAAATATTATATTTTATATTTTTTTATTATTTTCCCATTATAGAGGGGAACATTGCTTGAAATGTTTCTTTGGATGGAAAATTTCACATCCTCGAAGAATCCAAGTTTTTTCAACTTTAAGGCGGAACTGGAATTAAGTATCATATCATCTACTATCCTTCTATCGTGGGCTGCTATCATGGCAGCCTTTGCAAACTCATCAAGTTCATAATCTCTTAAATAGTATATTATTTCTCCTGCTGTGAGGAAATCCTCGATGGCGAATCTGCCATTCACACCAGCCATGATTATTTCTATCTCATTATTTGCAAGTTCAACAGCTGCACGAGCCACGGCCCTTGCATTTATGAGGGATCCTATGAGGGCCTTGGATTTTAAACTTTTAAGTATCCTTGTACCATTAGTTGTTGTGAGGATCAAGGTTTCACCGTTGTAATCTTGTATTTGGAGTGGTGAATTCCCTATGAAGCCTTTGATGGTTTCACCGCCACGTTCACCTGCAAGCAAGCCACCGGTCTTCTTTGAAATTTCAAGAGCTTCACTCACACCTTTGGCTGGTATTATCTTTTTGAATCTATCTAATGCTACTGTTATCGTTGTACTAGCCCTTAGTAGATCCACCATGATACTAAGATCCTCTGTAGTTGATCTCTGATGGGTTAAACTGATCTTCATAGTCTTCACCCTTAGGAAAATATATGTGTAACCTAGATTAAAAGGATTCAATAATTAAGATCATGAGGGCATATGATATGAGGATTGTCACCACACCCATGTGTAAAGGCATACTAGATATTATAGGAGTTCGTGAGTATATTGTAGCTAGAGACCCTAATACCGAGAATCCTGACCTTGCAATAGTACTTTCAGAGACCAGAACACGTTCAAGGGCCCTCAGATTAAAATTGAACACGTTTCCACAGATCAAGGAAAGTATGCGTATAGTCTTTGAAACCCTTAAAAGATTATCATATGATCTAGAATATGGATCCTTTTCTGAGATAGAATTTAGGGTATGCTCTCCATGGTGGGATAATCCACAGCCACTACAAGAAAGGAACAAAAAAATAAAAATAAAAGTTTATTCAAATTTCCTTAAAGACATTGTTGAACATATGGGTTATACTATAGTTAAAGATAGCCCAGATTATATAGTATATCCGGATTACATGAAAATAGAAGAAGAGGGAGAAAAAGTGGAGGTTCCATCACATTATAATCTGCCATTGGATCCTATTAAAAGGGCCTTGCTAAGATACAAGATATTGGAGAATAGAATATGTATGAAACATTAACTTATGTTGGTGGTGTGCACCGCCACGAGGAAATGGAAGAGCTCATCGAAGACCTTGGAGGTTTTGTACTCCAGGAGAACATGTTACAAATGGACCTTATATTAACACTCGCAGTTCCAATAGATGATGTTGAAAAGGTTAAAGAAAAGGCCAAAGAACTCCTAGGTAAGGTTAAGGTAGCTCCAATGGCTGGTACAGAGATTGCTGTTGTATCACCCACACTTGCAAGGCATCATTTGCCACATGCAGCCTGCGACATTGCAGAATATCTTCGAAGGTATGGTGCCAAGGATAACATGATAGGATTGGCTAGAGGCGCTGGCAAGGGGATATCAAGAATATCGGAGGAGGAGAAACAGCTTATAAATGAACACGACCTTGCAATTTTCGCCCTTGGAAGCTTTAAACATTGCATAAAAGAGAAAACACACCTATTCGAGGATATAAATGTGCCAGTGGTTGTTACAGGCGCCCCAAAGATTAGTGTAGAGGAGCTTCCAGGCGCAACAGCATATATCAGTGGCTTCGGTAGAATACCCCGCCGTCTTAAAAGAGGCGAAAACATAAGGGCCTTGAAGAAACTGGTTAAGGTTGTTGAGGAGATCCTCGACAACAGGAGGAGGGAAATGGCTGAGGATCCTCCACTGGTCCCCCCAATAGTTGTTAAAAGCGAAATTGAACACCAAGTCCACGCCATAAAGAACGTCTATTCTCCCACGCCGGTTACAAGTCAGCTTGATGGTGTCCGCGTCAAATTAAACTATGAACGCTACCATAAAGATATTGAAAAAGTTAAAGTATACGATTATAAACTGGGCGACATTGCAGAGATAAAACCTTCAGTGATGTATGATTATATTCTAGTAAAACTCCTACCAGAGACCTCCCTAATATAGTGATATAATTGAAAAGGATTATAGGACTCCTATTCTTCATACTAATATTAACATTGGCTTATGGGGCACTAAATTTTCATGTGTTAGTTTCGATTGGTGCTGGGAATATATGGTTAACAATATTAGTTTCTTTGGCTTTACCATTGGCCATTATAGGTGAACAGAAGTTCTCATTTATCCTTACAAGGGTGTTGTATGTTTTTTCCATGACATGGCTTGGAATCGTCCTATTCTTGTTTTGGACAACCTTAATTGTTGATTTGCTTAAAATCTCCATTTATATTCCCCAATGGGCAGAAAGGGTAGCCTATCTTTTAGCTATCTTTATGGGTCTTTTTTCAATTTTTAAAGGTACAAGAATCAAGGTAAAACAGGTGGAAATACCCCTAGAGGTTCCATGTGAAGTTAAATTGGTACAACTTTCAGATCTCCACATTGGGCCTATAAGAGGTGAAAGTTTCTTAGAGACCGTGAAGGATAAAGTGAACAGCCTAGAAGCAGATGCAGTTCTTATCACTGGAGATCTTGCTGATGGGAGTTCTCCCATCGATGATTCCACTTTAAAGCCTCTTAAAGAAATAAATGCGCCGATATTTTTTGTTTCGGGAAACCATGACACATATGCCGATAGAAAAAAGGTTTACCATCTACTGGAATCTGTGGGTGTGACAATATTAGATAATAAGAGCATAGAATTTATGGGTTTGCAATTTGTAGGTGTTGGATATTATATGCAACGTGGGATCTTAGGGGTTCTATTAGATCAAATCGAGTTTAGAAGGGATCTTCCAACTATTTTACTCCATCATCTTCCCACGGAGTGGGATACTGCACGCAAGCGGGGTGTTGATCTTCAATTGTCTGGTCACACACACGGTGGACAATTTTATCCATTCAATCTTATTGTTAGGTGGATGTTCCCTTACTTTTCAGGTCTTTATGAAAATTCAGGTAGTTATCTTTATGTATCGGAGGGTACGGGTACTTGGGGGCCTCCTATGCGCCTTGGATCATCTAATGAGATTGTAGTGTTTAAATTGAAACCATAATGTTTAAATACTAGTTTTGAATATATATTCAAAATATGCCGAGGCCAAAAAGACACAGAAGAATCCTAGGAAAACCACCAATCAAATGTTTCAAACCAGACATAGCATCAGAAGAATTAATAGAAGTAACATTAGACGAATTCGAAGCCATAAGGCTCAGAGACTACCACGGTATAAAACAGAAAAAATCCGCTGAAATAATGGGAATATCACAGCCCACATTCCACCGTATAATAACATCAGCACGTTCAAAGATAGCGAAGGCCCTAGTCGAAGGCAAAACAATAATCCTAAAAGGAGGTGATTATATAACAGACAAGAGAAGATACAAGTGTCTAGACTGCCAATTTGAATGGATATCCCCCAAAAAAGAATACAAGAAATGCCCAGACTGCAGATCCGAAAACATAACCATGATAGGAGAAGATATAATCCCTGGAAGAATTGGCATGCAAAGGGGAAGGGGTATGAGAGCCGGGCCACCAAGAGCTTGCAAATGCATTGAATGCGGCTATGAAACACCAAAAACTCCTGGAGTACCATGTAGAAGCGAAAAGTGTCCAAAGTGTGGCGGAATAATGTGCGCTGTCGACTAAAAATATAAGTTGCTTCATAGATTATTAGATTCCTTTTTTGGTTTTCTTTCCAAAAAATTAAACCATCATCTAATGTATTTAATAAGCAAGCCCGGATAAGACTTGGTATACGCGTCAAAAAATGTGAAAAGTCCCCTTGGAAGCTCGGACGATAACTCTAATAAATGAAAGTTAAATGCCACGATAATTACATACTTCAAAAAAAATGTGACCAGAGCAAGTGATTTTCTCACTGGGAAGGCTAAACGTTCATAAAGTTTAAACAAAACCCTTTATCATGGCAGTTACTGTTCTAATATGGTTCTCTTGAGATTTGACCTCTTCAATGATAGACTCGAGTAATTTATCTGTTATTGGAATTGGCATGCTTCTAAATACATAGGAGTCTAACATGAATTTGAAGGCCCTTTCTGCTGCAAGACTTTTGAATCTTCCCTCATTTGAGACCATATAAAGTGGGTTATCTTCTAGTGGAAGTTTTTTAACTTCTTCTGCTAGGCGCGTGCCCGGTATTGGCTCGGCAATACTCACAAAATAATCGTCGAGCATGAGTTCGTCTGCAAGTTCAAGAGTAGCCTGGAAGTCGTCCTCTTCTTCTCCTGGGTAGCCTACTATGAAGGATCCGGCAACTTTCACCCCATGTTTTTTCGCCATTTCAACGGCTTCGTATATGTCATCAACACTTATACCTTTTCTCATCTTTTTTAGGATGCGCGGGCTTCCAGATTCGATACCATAGTATATCCAACCATTTGTGTATTGTGCTATTGTCTCTAGTATTTCATTGGTTACGAGGTCAACCCGTATATCAGGTACTGTTAAGTTCATTGGCCCTGTGATTTCACTAATTTTCTTTATTAATTCTATAAATGCTTCTTCGTTGATGTCCTTGAATTTTTCGCTGCCGTAGAGCGTCCCTGTACCCCCGCTTATCGCTATTCTCTTAGCGCCTTTCTTTGTGAACTCTTTGATCTCTTTTATTATATCTTCTATTTTTTTGCTTCTGACTTTTCTTCCGAAGAAGCATGGGACTTGACAGAATGTGCAGTTTCCAGGACATCCCCTGTGGGTTTCTATGTAGACATTGGCGCCTCTTATGTTTTCTTTGGAGATGTCTGATGGTATAAGTGGCGGATGCCATGAAGGGGATTCACTGGGGGGTGGTGTGGTTATTATTTTATTGTCTTTTTTGAATGCGATCCCTGGAATGGATGATAGGTCTCTGTCTCCGTTTATGTATTCCATTACATTTTTTATCTTGTTTTCTGCTTCACCTTTTACTAAAATGTCTATATCAAGGTGTTTGAATACTAGTTGTGGGTCTGCTGTTACTGGACCTCCAAGGACTTTAAAGGCTTTTATTTGATTGATATTCTCTTTGTATTTGAGTAGGTGGATTGTTGAATGCAAACTTATGAAAACAATATCCCCAGGGTTCTTGAAGTCCTTTTTTAAGGTTACATCATATCCTAGATCTTTTAGGATCCCAGAGACTATCATGGAACCGTAATTGTAAAATTCGGGTGTTATTACAGTTATTTTCATTCTCGTCTTACCCCGAAGAAGTTTATGGCTTGTATGAGTTCGTAGAAGCCTTCCATTTCCCTTTCGATGACATCATATTTTGTTAGGGTTCCGCTCATTTCACCGTCTACTGTTAATTTGTCAGGGCCTCTTGCTATTATCCTGTCTGTTCCGTCACGTGTTAAGATTTTTTCGGCTTCTTTGTCATGCACAAATGCTCTTCCTGGTATTATGACGGTTTCTTTGATTTGTGAAAGGTCTACTTTTTCCAGGTCTTTTCTTGTTATTAGGCAGGCTATGTCCTTTTCTGTTGGGTAAACATTGACGAGGTCTTGGGCTCCAAGATTTTTTATTATTTTTTCTATGTATGGTGCTGCTACTTTTCCTGTGAGTATTGTGGCCTCTGCTTTTATTTCTGGGAGTATTTCTAGGTATTTTTTGTTTTTGTCATCTGCAAGGGCGAATGGTGTATTGTTCTTGGGGTCGCAGACTGGTGTGCCTGTCACTCTTAAGTTGAATTCTTTGTCGATTTTTCTTACTAGTTTTTCGAATTCATCTATGGGGTGTGGTTCTATTCCTTCGAGGATTGGATCGTTACATAGTATGATTCCCTGGTTTTCATGGTTGGCGAATCTCATCATGATTAGGGCTTTCGCCCCCCATTCTTCTAATTTTGCGCATGTTTCTAGTAGGTCCTGGCCGTCGTTTATACCTGGGATTATGACTGCTGCTGCGTGGACTTCTATTGTTTCGCAGAATATTTTCAAAGCTTCTAGGGATGCTTCTGGTTTTTTGTCTCTCATCCATTCCCTTCTAAGTTTCGGGTTGCAGGAAAATACTGTGAATGTAACCTCATCCACTCCATTGTTGATTAGTCTTGTGGCGATTTTTGGGTCGTCTATGCCCTTCCCACTTGTATAACCTAAGTGTATTGGTATTCCAAGGTTTTTAAGCCCCTCTGTTAATTCTTGGAGGTGTGGGTAGCAGCTCACATCCCCGCCACCACTTATGTTGATTTTGAGGTTCTTGTCTTGGGGTTGTGTCATCATGAGGGTCGTTTGGACATTGCTTAAGACGAAGAATGGTGGTAGGAATTCGTTTTTGCGTTCGGCAACCTCTAGGGTGCATGTTTCACATCCTACCCTGTTTGGGGGGCAATTCTTGCAACCTAGTGGTGGAAAGTCTTTAACACCTTTAAAATAGCAATATTTGCAGAATCCTCTGCAGTCTATTCCTGGTCTGCCACCGACGTCAGCCATGATTTGCATGATTATTATCTTCTCCTTTTAGTGATAAATAATTTATCTGAGGATGGAAAAACTGTGAAAAATATTGAAAATGTTAATAATTCTATACATCACCCTATTTTCTTATTTATAAATTTTTCGACTTGAATTAAAAAGAAACCTTAATTAAACATGTTAATAAGAGATATACACCGTATACTATGCAAGGTTTAGATGAACGATCCTGGACATCCCCTGATGTCCAACTTGCATAGTATACAAAACTAATTGTTAGGAGGGAAAAAATGGCGAAGTTTGAGGATAAGGTCGACTTGTACGACGACAGAGGCAACCTCGTCGAAGAGGACGTGCCAATAGAGGCCTTAAGTCCTCTCTGGAACCCAGCCATACGAAGAATCGTACAAGGCATTAAAAGAACAGTAGCCGTCAACCTAGAAGGAATCGAAAATGCGCTGAAAACAGCAAAGGTCGCAGGACCCGGATGCAGAATACCAGGAAGAGAAATGGACCTCGACATCGTAGGAAATGCTGAAGCCATAGCAGAAACAGCAAAGAGCATGATACAAGTCTCAGAAGACGACGACACAACAGTAGAATTATTACATGGTGGAAAGAGAGCGCTCGTACAAGTACCAAGCACAAGATTCGAAGCTGCTGCAGAATACTCCGTAGCACCATTAGTAACCGCTAGCGCATTCGTACAAGCCATAATAAAAGAACTAGACGTCAGCATGTACGACGCCAACATGGTCAAAGCAGCAGTACTCGGAAGATACCCACAATCAGTCGAATACCTAGGAGGTAACATAGCCACAATGCTGGACATCCCACAGAAACTCGAAGGTCCAGGATATGCACTAAGGAACATTCTAGTCAACCACATCGTGGCAGCCACACTCAAGAACACAATGCAAGCAGCAGCACTATCATCAATCCTAGAACAGACAGCAATGTTCGAAATGGGTGACGCAGTAGGAGCATTTGAAAGGATGCACCTCCTTGGACTTGCATACCAAGGAATGAACGCAGACAACCTCGTATACGACCTAGTTAAAGAAAACGGAAAAGAAGGCACAGTAGGTACCGTAGTTGCCTCTGTTGTCGAAAGAGCACTTGAAGATGGTGTGATAAAAGTCGAGAAAGAATTAGATGGCTTCAAAGTATATGGAACAGATGACATACCACTATGGAACGCCTATGCTGCAGCCGGTTGTATGGCCGCTACAATGGTCAACCAAGGCGCAGCAAGGGCAGCACAGGGTGTATCATCAACATTGCTATACTACAATGACCTAATTGAATTCGAAACAGGGCTACCAAGCGTAGACTTCGGAAGAGTAGAAGGTACAGCAGTAGGATTCTCCTTCTTCAGCCACTCCATCTACGGTGGTGGTGGTCCAGGTATCTTCAACGGAAACCACATCGTCACAAGACACAGTAAAGGGTTCGCCATACCATGCGTCGCCGCTGCAATGGCATTAGATTCAGGAACCCAGATGTTCTCCCCAGAAGCAACATCTGGATTAATTAAAGACGTGTTCAGCCAAGTAGACGAGTTCCGAGAACCACTCAAATTCGTAGTGGAGGCTGCCGCCGAAATAAAAGATGAAATCTAGATGATCTCATCCAAGATTGGGGGCAAAGAACCTAATGGACATTGAAATATTCCCACACAGACTCCTCGGAGCCGACACAACCGAGAAACTCCTTAACGACCTTGAAGAAATTGAAAGTATAAAGAGGATGGTCATACAAGGCCAGAGACTCCCCCCAGCAGAGGAGGGACACCCTGACCGTCGAATAATTAAAATCAGCGGCCAGGAAGTTGAACTACAAGTGAAACCTGGTCGAGTATTATTAGAAGTCGAGGATGAAAGTGCAATCGATGATATAAAGAAAGTCTGTGAAGAAAACTTACCATTCGGATTCGAAGTTCACATAGGAAAATTCATAAGAACCCAGAAAACAGTAACCGATGAATTAAAATATGGGGAACTCCTTGATGAGATCCCAGATGAACTCGTCGGTTTAACAGATCCAAACGCTAGGTTAGCTGAAAGGGCTACAATAATAAAAAAAAGGAAAAAAGGGAGCAGTAGATGATCGGAAAGTGCACACATGTTGTTGATTGCCGCGAAACAATGGGCATGGGTGAAGGAGGTGGCATAGCCCAAAGGGGAACCTTCGCCCAATGTGGAAGTGAAGTACTTGCAGTTGCAATGTCCCCTGGCAGACGCCACATAACAAAGCCAGTCTGTGAGATAACATTCGCACTCCGTGAAGCCAATATAATGACAAGCACACTAGTATTAAATGCAGGCGCAGGAGTACCCCAAGATGCCCCGACAGCAGGCGCAGGAAGCTTATTCGGACTCACAGATCAAGAAATTGAACAAATGAAAAGACACAAGCTCCTAGTAGTACACCTAGGAGGAGTGAAACATCACATAATCTACAAGGCTAGGCTCATACTAAGGAATGTAGATCGTCCTTGCATAGTAATATGTGAATATCCTGTCGACTTCGAGGACTTCGCGAAGATAGGAGTTAAAACGAGGGTTGTCATGCCAGAAGAACCCAAAACAAAGGGTACAATAGTTGATATAATCAGTGGGGTTATTAGAGGAGAGACATGCCCCCAAGAAAAGTTGGATGAGATCATTAGAAAGGTTAAGTTAGCATTAGGAGGTGCATGATATGGCACAATTCTATCCTGGCAAAACCAAGATTGCCGAAAACAGAAGAAAATTCATGAACCCTGAAGCCGAATTAGAAAAATTGAGGGAAGTCTCAGATGAGGACGTGGTATGGATCTTAGGACACCGAGCACCCGGAGAAGAATACCCAAGCGTACACCCACCACTCGAAGAATTAGATGAACCAGAAGACCCAATAAGGGAACTCGTAGAACCACTAGATGGTGCTAAAGCAGGTGACAGGGTCCGATACATCCAATTCACAGACTCAATGTACAATGCACCAGCCCAACCATATGTAAGATCAAGAGCATACATGTGGAGATTCAGAGGGGCTGATGTAGGTACACTATCAGGAAGACAAATCATCGAAACAAGAGAAAGAGACCTTGAAAAACTCTCCAAGGAACTTATCGAAACAGAATTCTTCGACCCAGCAAGAAGCGGTATAAGGGGTAAAACAGTACACGGACACTCACTACGATTAGACGAAAACGGTATGATGTTCGACATGCTAAGAAGACAAGTCTACAACCCAGACACAGGCAGAGTAGAAGCAGTTAAGAACCAGATCGGAGACGAACTAGACGAACCAGTAGACCTAGGAGAGCCACTAGACGAAGAAACCCTAAAAGAGAAAACCACAATATACCGTGGAGACAACATAGCATACAAAGATGACGAACCCGTAGTAGAAGTAACCCAAAGAATCCACGTCCTAAGAAGCCAAGCAGGCTTCCTACCAGAAGAAATAAAATAGGAGGGGAGGTGTAAAATATGGCTGAAGAAAAATTATTTATGAAGGCATTGAAGAGGAAGTTCGAAGAACCCCCAGAAGAGAGACAGACCACCTTCTACAAATTCGGCGGCTGGAAACAATCCGAAAGAAAAAGAGAATTCGTAGAAGCAGGTAAAGAAATCGCCAAAAAACGTGGAATACCCGGATACAACCCAGACATTGGTACCCCTCTAGGACAAAGGGTACTGATGCCATACCAGGTATCCACAACAGACACCTTCGTAGAAGGTGACGACCTACACTTCGTAAACAACGCTGCAATGCAGCAATTCTGGGACGACATCAGAAAAACCGTTATCGTAGGATTAAACCACGCTCACGCAGTCATAGAAAAGAGGCTGGGTAAAGAAGTTACACCAGAAACCATAAACCACTACCTTGAAACAGTCAACCACGCAATGCCAGGTGCAGCAGTCGTACAAGAGCACATGGTAGAAACACACCCAGCACTAACAGACGACAGTTACGTTAAAGTCTTCACAGGTAACGACGAAATAGCAGACGAAATAGATGACGCATTCCTCATAGACATAAACAAACAATTCCCAGAAGACCAGGCTGAACAACTCAAAGCCGAGGTTGGAGACGGAATCTGGCAAGCAGTCAGAATACCCACAATAGTATCCAGGACATGTGACGGTGGTACAACAAGCAGATGGTCAGCAATGCAGATCGGTATGTCAATGATATCAGCATACAAACAATGTGCAGGTGAAGCCGCAACAGGAGACTTCGCATACGCTGCAAAACACGCAGAAGTCATCCACATGGCAACCTACCTACCAGTAAGACGTGCAAGAGGTGAAAACGAACCCGGAGGATTAGCATTCGGATTCCTCGCTGACATAGTCCAATCAATGAGAGTAAACTACGATGACCCAGTACGTGTAGCACTCGACGTCGTCGCAGCAGGTGCAATGCTATACGACCAGATCTGGCTTGGCTCATACATGTCAGGTGGTGTAGGATTCACACAATACGCAACAGCAGCATACACAGACAACATCCTAGACGACTTCACCTACTATGGTAAAGAATACGTCGAAGACAAATACGGACTCACAGAAGCGCCAAACACAATGGACACAGTATTAGACGTGGCAAGTGAGGTCACATTCTACAGCCTAGAACAGTACGAAGACTACCCATCACTACTCGAGACACAATTCGGAGGATCACAGAGGGCAGCTGTCGCAGCAGCAGCAGCCGGCTGTTCAACAGGATTCGCAACAGGAAATTCACAGACCGCATTAAGCGGATGGTACCTATCAATGTACCTACACAAAGAACAACACGCAAGACTCGGATTCTACGGATACGACCTACAAGACCAGTGTGGTGCAGCTAACGTTTTCGCAATAAGAGGAGACGAAGGCCTACCACTAGAGGCAAGAGGAGCCAACTATCCAAACTACGCAATGAACGTCGGACACCAAGGCGAATACGCAGGTATAGTCCAAGCAGTACACGCTGCAAGAGGAGACGCATTCTGCTTCAACCCACTAGTTAAGATAGCATTCGCAGACGACAACCTAGTCTTTGACTGGACCAATGTACGTGGAGAATTCGCCAAAGGCGCTCTAAGAGAATTCGAACCAGCCGGTGAAAGAGACCTAATCACACCAGCAAAATAATCACGCCAAAAAAATAATAGTATAAGGTGTATTACACGTAGGGGAACCCCCGCGTGTAATACACCTATTTTTTTATTACTAAAGGAAGAGGAGGAACAAAGTATGGATTTTATTAGTTTAGGTGTAGTGGCTTTGATGAGCGCAGCTGCAACCATAGCAGGGGCTGCTGAAGACCTAGAATCTGATGTAGGATCTCAAAGTAACCCAAATTCACAGGTACAGTTAGCACCTCAAGTAGGACACTTACACCGCATATTTAACAAGGCGGTATCTGGGGAACCAGTAGCCTATGGTTTATGGGCCGGTATCGCAGGTTCAGTAGCATACGTGTTCCTAGGCGCTCACGTCCCTGTGATCATCGCCATAGCCCTTGGAGCGGTTGTAGCTGCAATGGTCCACTCGATATATGCTGTAACCTCTCACATGGGTAGGATTGCAAGCCAATCTCAATTTAATCAGCCTTTATTCCTCGACATACTCGTCGAGCATATAGGCCCAATTGCAGGCCATGGATTTATCGTCACATTTGGTATTGTAGGATTATCATATCTCATGACATTACCACTTGAAGGACTTGGCCACCCATTCCCCTTACCATTACTTGCAGTGTTATGGGGTATCACGATAGGGGCCATTGGTTCATCAACTGGAGACGTCCACTATGGTGCTGAGAGAGAATACCAGCATTATCCATTTGGTGGTGGCGTGCCAGTGGCAAACCATGGTGACATAACAACCAAGGCAGAGTTAGGAGCCAGGAATTCAATGGATGTTGTCCACTTCTGCGCAAAATATGGAGGGCCAGTCACAGGCTTCTGCTTTGGACTCATAGTATTCTTCAGCTTCTGGACTACAATAGTATTTGGTATACAGGGTGGCATAATCGTTGGCCTTATAATAGTCCTGTTATTGATAATCCTCAACAATAGGATAGAAATGTTTGCAAGAAAGAATTATGGACCCTACAAGGAGAGGGAGGAATAAATAATGGATCCATTAACATTAATAGGAGCAATTACAGTTGGAGGAATACTTGTAGGTGGAGGCGTTCACTTCGTACCTGTAGGAGGAGCCCCAGCTGCCATGGCAACAGCAACAGGAGTAGGTACAGGTACTGCTATGCTAGCAGCCGGTGCAGGTATGACTGGACTGATAACAGCAGCGGCAATGACAGGCCAAAACCCAGTATTGATACTGGCTGCAGGAGCAGTTGGTGCTATGCTAATGTTAGGTATAACTATGCTTTTTGGTAACCTAGTTTACGTGTTTGGTGTAGGTACAATCCCAGTATCAGCAAAAGTCGACAGAGACCCTATAACAAGACTTGAACAGAAAGACTATGTAACTCCAGGTACAGAGGGTCATGGTCTCCCAACAGTCTGTTTTGTGAGTGGTCTTATAGGAGCAGCCCTCGGTGGAATAGGGGGTGGCCTAGTATACTGGGCATTACAACAGGCACTACTCCCATCCTATGGGATGTTAGGAGCAGCTACAATCGCAGGGATATTCGCTGTGGGAGTGTTCTTCATTAATGCTGTGATTGCATCATACAATATTGGTGGTACCATCGAAGGATTCCATGATCCCAAGTTTAAGAGGATTGGTAGAGGCATATTATCTTGTCTCATCGCCTCCCTAATAGCCGGAATATTTTCAACATTATTGATCGGAGGTGTATTCTAAATGACTGTAGCAGCTGGAGGTCCTACAGCCGCGGCAATCCCAGAGAGCAGATTGTTGGCCCTTGGGATCTTAGGCGGCCTTGTGGGGATATACTTATCTAGTGTTCCTATTATTGGGGCGTTACTTGCATGTCTTGGTGCGGTTTGTGCCATAGTATGGGGTGCTGATGCCATTAGAAGAGTTGCAAGTTATGGTCTTGGTACAGGTGTGCCATCTATAGGTTATATGTCAGTGGCTATTGGCATAGTGGGTTTAGTTGCTGGGGTAGCCGCTCCTATGGTAGTGGCCGTTCCTGAGATGGCAATACCTATTATAGGCTTGATACTTGCAATGATACTCGGAGCTGTTGTGGGATTCTTAGGCCAGAAGGTCTTGAAGATGAAGATCCCCATACTTACAAGATGTACTGCAGAGATTTCAGGAGCCGCCGCATTATCTGTCCTAGGATTTATAATAGCTTTAGCTGGTAATTACACCATGAAAACATTAGTAAGTTCAGTTATTGCCACAGGATTCATCGCCTTACTGTTCATATTAAATACTATGGCTATCCAGCATCCATTTAATGCATGCCTAGGACCAAACGAAAACCAGAGGAGAACCCTTAAATTAGCAGCAGCGTGCGGATTCCTTTCAATGGCTGTGATAGGATTACTATCATTTTCAACCAATCCACAATGGTGGCTTGTATTAGTTATAGGCGCCATAGGATGGCTAATAACCTTCAGAGCATTTATCAGCGCAACCTTTGAAGATGCAGCTTCTGTTAAGTGGACTGGATTATGGCCTAAGGAGGAAGAATTCGAATAAAAGGAGGATATAGAAATGGTAGACATGTTACCCTTGATTAAGGTTGTCCCTGAATTTAATTATAGTCTGGATCCTTCCACTGGTGTAATAGGGGCGGCCGTCGGAAGAGAACTTCTAATATTATCCATGGATGAGATAAACGAGCAGATAGCTGCTTTAGAGGCCACAGCAGATGATCTTGTTAATTCATTGGATCCGAGCACAGTACCAGAGGGATCATACCCCGGTAGAGAGGGAGTATACCTCACCGCGGGTAAACTAACCAACATAGTCTATGGTTTCATCCTTGGCATGATCCTGCTGTGCGCCTGGATACTCTTATAGGAGGTGTTTTTTATGGTTGAGAAAAAGGCTCCTGCTGAGGGTTGGCCTGTTGTGAATGGCGATTATGTTGTGGGCGACCCTGAGAGTCCTGTGGCTGCAGTGACTCTCGCCAGCCATATTGAGGATATCCCTCATGAAGCTGGCGCTGCTATCGCCGGGCCTTGTAAGACAGAGAACATTGGCATTGAGAAGGTTATTGCTAATGTGATCTCCAATCCTAATATCAGATTCCTTGTACTTTGTGGTTCAGAGGTTCAGGGTCATATTGTGGGTCAGAGTATGGCTGCACTTTACGAGAACGGAGTGGACCCAGAACAGAACAGGAAGATCATAGGCGCTGATGGTGCAATACCCTACATTGAGAACATACCAGATGAGGGCATAGAAAGATTCCAGAAGCAATTAGAACTTGTCAACATGATAGATGTTGAAGACCCCGAGCAGATAAAAGCGAAAGTCAAAGAGTGCATAGAAAAAGACCCAGGAGCATTCGAAGAAGAAGCCATGGTAATAGAAGTGGAAGAAGAAGCCGAGGAAGAGGTTGGCGAAGAAGTTAGGCCCGTGGCAGCGGAGACAGCGCTCATAGAAGCTAGGATGAGAAACATACAAACCCAGGTTAAAATGATAGGTTCCACTAACCGGATGTTCGCAGGCATGTACTCAGGGAAAGTCCAAGGCATAATGATAGGCTTGGCTTTTACATTAGTCTTGGGATTGCTATTAATGATATAGTGGAGGTAATAGAATGGTGATCAAATTATCAAGTAAACCAAATGTCCGAGGCATAAAAAATGTCACAGAAGATATAAGGTACAGGACCCAATTAATCGGTAGAGATGGCAGATTATTCGCGGGCTTGATAGCCACTAGGATAAGTGGAATTAGCTATGGTCTCATCATAGCATTTATCCTAGGTGTGATAATACCGTTACTAATGTCGTACGTGAAGGTACGTGGGGTGATCTAATTGGCTGAGGAAGAGACTATACCTCGCGTGATGGTATCTGCTGAGGAATTCAACAAAGCTAATGAACGCCTAGACGATGTCGAAGAGAAAGTTGAATTCGTAGTCGGGGAGTATTCCCAGAGACTAGGCCAGCAGATAGGTAGGGATGTTGGGATCCTATATGGTATAATTATAGGCCTTTTAATCCTTTTAGCTACAAGACTTTTATTCGCAGGATTTATAAAATCCCTATTGGGATTCTAAAATAATTATTTGGGAGGTATAACATGTTTAGGTTTGATAAAGAACAAGAGGTATTTGACATAGCTGGTGTTAAAGTTGGAGGTCAACCTGGAGAATATCCAACAGTCCTAGCTGGAACAATATTCTATCCTGGGCAGGACATTTTTGAAGATGAAAAGAAGGATATTTTTAATAAGGAGAAAGCGGAGGCCCTGATAAAACTTCAGGAAGAAATGTCTGACACGACTGGTAATCCTTGTTTCGTGGGTATACAAGCTGAAGATGGCGAGGCAATGGCTAACCATATAGATTTCGTCGTTGAGGTTACAGATGCGCCATTCCTCATAGACTCAACAGTTGCTGATGCGAGACTTGCAGGGGCTAGACATGCTGATGAAATAGGTGTTGCTGACAGGGCCATATACAATTCTATAAACATGTCAATTGATGATGATGAAATTGCAGGGTTAAAGGATACTGGTGTGTCATCTGCTGTAGTTTTAGGTTTCAACGCCCAAGATCCTAGTGTTAAGGGTAGGATTGCCATATGGGAAGATGGTGGAGGCATGATCCATAAAGGATTGCTAGAAATTGCAGCAGAATGTGGTATTGATAAGCCACTTATGGATGTTGCAGTAACACCATTGGGTGCAGGTGCAGGGCATGCAGTAAGAACAGCCTTTGCTGTGAAGAGCAAATGGGGTTATCCTGTCGGCAGCGCTATCCACAATGTACCATCTGCTTGGAATTGGGTGCGAGAGTTTAGAAAAGAGCACAGGGAGGTTTGGCCTGTCTGTGATGTGGGCTCCAATTTCATACAGCAGATGACAGGCTCAGATTGGATATTCTATGGTCCAATAGAGAATGTGAGGATGGCTTTCGCAGGTTGTGCGATGACTGATATCTTCATATGCGAAGCAGCCATGGACTTGGGCACAGAACCCCAAACAGAGGACCACCCATATTACAAGCTCCTCTAAATTTTGTGGGGCTATCCTCTTTTTTATTATATTTTTTTTATCGTAACCTTTAAATTTGATTACTGCTAATGGATTTTTTGGTGATGTTTTGATAATTGCAGTTGTCCTAGTTATTGCATTGGTCATATCATTAGTCATAGTTATAAAATCCGCAAATGTCTTCGTGGACAATCTGGTGGAGGTCGGGGCTGCTTTCGGGATATCAGAGGTCATACTTGGTGTTACGGCATCTGCTATTGGGACTTCTTTACCTGAATTTGGTTCCGCGGTTATAGCTTCACTTTCTGAAAGTACGGAGATCGGTGTGGGTTGTGTTATAGGGTCTAATATTTGGAATATTGCTGGGATATTAGGCATTTCAGCGATAGTTGCAGGGAGTATTGGCGCTGAATCAACAGGTATTAAGAGAGATTTCACGGCTACTCTTTTAACAGCTATTGTACTAATGTTTTTCATGTTCATGGGTAATATCGGGAGATTTGCCGCTTTTGTCATGATATTATTGTATTCTATTTATTTCTGGCGTCTTATAAAAGCCCAGAAGGACTATAACAGGGAACATGAAGAAAATAGGAGGAAATTAGATCCTAGGATCGTTATTTTCACGTTTCTTGGATTTGCTGGGCTCGTGGCAGGATGCAGGATCCTAGTTTATACTGCTGTTGGACTTGCAAGGATAATTGGAGTTCCTGAGATGATAATGGGATTATTCACACTCGCCATTGGAACAAGCATACCAGAGTTTGTTGTTACACTTTCATCTGCAATTAAAGGACTCCATCATCTATCAATTGGAACCGTACTTGGAAGTAACACCTTCAATATACTTGTAGGTATAGGAGTTCCTGCACTTATAAAATCAATCCCAGTTGACCCTTTATCATTAAAGTTGGATGCTCCAGTTATGATAATAGTAACTATCCTACTACTGTTACTAATAAAACAGGGGAACATGAAACTTAAAAGAAATGGAGGCATAATATTATTTGGTGTATACCTATTATATACGTTTATTAGACTAAATGGTGTTGGATATGTATAGGAAAATTCTTGTTGCAACTATGGGCGAATACATGGATGAACTAATAGAGCACACCTTGGACTTACTTCATGGTAGGGAAGCTGAGGTCTTATGTTTATATGTTGTCGACACTTCAGTACCCTTCTTAACCCCCCGGAAGATTAAGGACATGATGGCGAAGGAACTGCGGCAAAAAGGAGAACAAATAATAGAAGAAATGAAAAAGGGCTTAAACGGCCCACAGAACCCTAACATAAAATTTAGAGGCGTTATAAGGGAGGGGGACCCCGCGGAGGAAATCGTTAAATTCGCAGAAGAAGAAAATGTTGATGTTATCGTATTAGGGACTGGTAAAAGTCTTGTTGATAAACATTTACTTGGGAGCGTATCAGAAAAAGTTGTACATTACGCCCCTTGTACTATTCACCTTGTAAGGACAATATAATAAATGATAAATGTTTATACCTTCTGTAACCAGCTTTTACTATCAATCTTTTTTGTAAAAATTTTATATCCAAATTATGATAATTAAATCAACCAATAACGTGGGGGTACCAAGCATGTCATTTCTGAGTAGACTTTTCGGTCCTAAACCAGTAATAGCTAAAAGTAGGTATAAGACCATAGAGGAAATAAAGGCATCACCCTTCACAAAAAAGACTGTAGGTTCTGGGTACGCGTTAAACCCTGATGTATATTATATAGTGGCCTCAGTAGAGTTGGGTAACACCACCACTAAGTGCATACTAACTGCAACTAATCTTAACACAAGTCGGAGCTACCTCCTAGATAAGACTGTTAACATGACAAGGGACATAAGACCCCCAAAACCTGGTGAAGAAGTCTTTGGTAAAACGGTATGGGGTGTTGAACTAACAAAAGAGTCAGTAGCCGAACTCGTAAGGGACACGATCCTAGAATCGGCTAAGAGGGCCCGGATAGATATAGAAAAAGATCTTGACTTTGTGGTAAGATCTACTGGTGTTACAGCAGGGTTCGCATCACCCAAAGATGTTGGCCAACTCATCATAGCACTTGCAGAAGGATGTTTAAAGGCTGGTATACCACCAAGGAAGATGGCACCAGCCCTTTCGGTTGATAATCTACCCCCACGTTTAAGAAAATTTTCACTCCTAGATAAAGTGATATTTGATGGTGCTGTGGCGAGTGTGATACCACCCACTGGTAGGCAAGTGGTCGCTAATGAAATGGAAGGCGAATTAGTCACAGCAGGGATAAAAATAGGAGCTAAATGGACAAATGTAGATTACAGGAATCCTTGCGTTTCATTAGATTTTGGCACAACACTCGCAGGGCGTATAGTCAACAGTGCAGAACCCTACGCGAGAACCATTGGAAACTTCTGCGGCCTTGCAGGGGCCATACCTGACGCCCTCATAAGAGGGACTGAAATGGTCGACAAGGAAGGCGGAGCAGCCATAGACCTTTATAAAAAATCCATCCTAAAAGGGGCTGATTGGAAAAAAGCGCGCGAAAACGCAGAGATGGTGCACGAAAAGGTAATAGACATAAGAAAAGTACCTGAAAATCGTAAAAGATTTGGCACAGTCCCTGTTGACCCCGAAGCTGCATATGAGGCAGGCACAACACTCATAGGCTGTGACGCTGGGAAAAATGGTGACAAACTCCCAGAACTTACGAAGATTGGGCGTGAAATATACCATGAGGATGGTATACACACATTATTCGCAACCCTAGATTATGTGAGTGCACTTATAGCAAAAAGGCTCATAGATGAGGCCTTCGAAGAAGGAGTTATAGAAGAAGGTTCAATTTTGGGGGTGACAGGAAGAGCAGGTATAACAGGTGAAAAACCAAGACTAATACTAGAATATGTTAATAAGAGGTTTAAGGAGGTTGTGTTCGTATCAGATGCCCTTGCCCTCGGAGCCGCTGTAATGGCCCGTTGTATGAATTCCATGGGCACGCCTCACACACCAATAGGTGGCAGACAAGGAGGACCATGCATACTTGGGATGAGGAGGAAAATACAACGCAAAAAAGAAGAAAAATGGATCGAATAGAAGCTGTAATAATGGCGGGTGGGAAAGGCACGCGCCTCAACCTAGAACATGAGAAACCACTCATCCCAGCAGGTGGAAAACCTCTCATAGACCATGTACTAGAAAACCTTGAAGGATCCGAGAACATTCAAGGTATAACGATTGCAACAAGTCCAAACACTCCAAGGACAGAGGAACATGTGAAAAAGTTGGGGTATAACATAATCCGCACCAGTGGCCAAGGTTACATAGAAGATCTTGGGGAGATATTATCCTATTTCGAAGAAAAAGGCGATTATATTATATTCATTATAAATGCGGACTTGCCATTGGTGAGTTCATCCATCATTGATGAAATAATAGAACATTATAAAGCTTCTGGAGTGGAAGCGCTCACCGTTTTTGTACCTCTTAAAGTTTACAAGGATCATGGTCTTATACCGTCTAGTTCATGGAAAGGTATGGTGCCGAGCGGGGTAAATATATTAAGGAGTAAAAATAAGATACAAAAACAAGAAGTTTTAAAGATCCCAAGATTGGAACTTGCACTAAACATAAACACTCTTAGGGATCTTATATTCCTCAAAAAGAGATTAGGTGATGATGTTGGAAGAAAAAACTCTAATAAAAGGAGAAGAAAAATATTGGAGTGACATTAAGGGTTATCAGGTTGCTACGAATAATGCTAGGATACTCGGCGAACTCGAAGAACTCATAATCAACGATAAAACGGGTAAAATAATAGACATAGTCATAAAAGTAGAAAAAGGGAGGAATATCACGGTAAAAGGTGCGAAGAAAAAGGGTGACCGCCTATTCGTGCCATTTGGAAAGGTGGAGAAGGTTGGGGAGTTCATAATAATAGCTGAATAACACATTTACATTCCCTTTAGGCTCATATCAAGCATTCTCTTTGTTTCCTCTGCAAGTTCTGGTGGTAAACCTTTTATATCCATGCTGAGGA
The DNA here is from genome assembly GCA_030055615.1 of Methanothermobacter sp. Classification (NCBI taxonomy): domain Archaea; kingdom Methanobacteriati; phylum Methanobacteriota; class Methanobacteria; order Methanobacteriales; family Methanobacteriaceae; genus Methanothermobacter; species Methanothermobacter sp. Next base: position 261,611 of record JASFYN010000001.1, read on the forward strand.
AACCTCTAACTATCATAGATGCTGCTTCTTCCTCTGTCAAACCCCTAGATGTTAAGTATAATATTTCTTCTTCAGCGATTTTCCCAACAGCAGCCTCATGGGACATTTCAAGGTCTGTTGCACTACCCACGAGTTCAGGGACGGCATATATCATGGAATCATCAGATAATACAAGACCATGACATTCCAAATGCCCCTTAACCTCTGGGACTCTCCCTGCTAAATGACCCCTTGAATATATCTTTGATTTATCCTTTGAAACTGCCCTTGATACTATCTCTGCACTGGCCCCTTTACCTTCAAGGATAACCCTAGAGCCCATATCAAGTATGGATTCCTTTCGACCTCCAAGTATTGACTGGAAAACAACCCTGGAATTTTCACCTGTACAATAAGCTGTTGGGTATGATTGTATACTCTTAACAGGACTTGTAAGTATATAATTGTTTATGAAAGTTGCATTATCCCCTACCATGATGCCTGTCCTTGGCCTCACCTCTACTTGTTCGGCCCAATTATGGACCATTGTAAATGTGACCTTTGCACCCTCTTTTATATAAAATTCTGATATACCGAGGTGTATTGCTGAGCTTACATCTTCTCCTGTGGCACAGCCAGTTATTATATGTAGTTCAGAATTTTCTTCTGCGATTATAATATTATGTGCTGTTTGCATGACCCTTTCGTCGCCTATGAACATGCAGGCTTGGAGTGGGAATATCTCTCTTGAATTTGGTTTGGATCTTATGAAGTATCCGCCTATATTCCCTTCAGATTCTCTTAGGGCTGTGTGTGCAGTGTACTTGTCGGTGTCTGGTGCTACAACTTTCCACATGTAATCTTTAAGCCAATTGTATTTTTCTAGGGCGACGTTTAGGCCCATTATTTCAACGGCCTTTGAAGCTTGACTTGAGTATATTCCTGTTTGGTCTAATTGTATGAACGTGCCTACTCTTTCTTTTTCTGTGGGGTCGACACCAACTTTGAGTAGGGTTTCTCTCATCTTCTTCGGCACTTCTGTCGCCTTGTTGATCCTTTCATGTTCTCCTGCTTCCTCTTTTATGAACTTTTCAAGGTCTATGTCATAACCGTATGGTGCTTTTTTCTCTTTTGCCTTTTCAGCTTTTTTTATTGTGTCTGGAAACATCTAAGACACCCTTTAAATCCTTCTGTTCTTATGTCTTCTAATATTTCAGTGGGGTTTCCTGTGCAGGCTATTTTACCATCTAAAAGGACATGGGCTATATCGGCTCTTACGAAGTTCAGTATGTATCCAAGGTGTGTGATGAGGAGGCCTGCTTTTTGTCTTTGTCCTGGTTTTTTATCCTTTTCTAGTAATGTGTTGATCTCTTCTGCAATTAGTTCGACGTTTTCGATGTCAACTCCACTATCTGGTTCATCGAACATTATAAAGTCGGGTTTCTGGGCTAAGAGTTGTAGTATCTCTGATCTTTTAACTTCACCACCCGAGAAACCCATGTTAACATCTCTTTCAAGGAATCTTTCATCAAATTTCAGCTTCTTGGCTATCTTCATTATTTCGGGGTTTAATTCTTCTTCGATTTTTTGTCCATTTTCTATTTTGAGCAGATCGACGAGTTTAACGCCACGGATTGCTGGGGGGTTTTGAAAGCTTACACCTATACCCATCTTAACTCTTTCTGTTGTGGGTAGGTTTGTTATGTCCTTTCCTTTGAATATTATCTCACCTCGTTTAACTTTATACTTGGGGAAGCCAAGGATTGTCATAAATAGTGTACTTTTTCCGGATCCGTTAGGTCCTAGGAGAACATGGGTTTCCCCTTTGTCTATGTAGAGGTCTATATCTTCAAGGACTTCTTTCCCATCCACTTCAACTGCTAGGTCTGTGATTTCAAGGAGCATGTTAAACCACCACCATAAATACTCTTATGGAATCTATGATATTTATATGTGTGGAAGAGTATCCTCTAGGAGTTTAAGGGCTTTTTTCACCCCTGATTTTTGTCTTTTCATGATCTCAGCGGCTGGTGAGGATCTTAGATCCGCGTAAACATCCGATGAACTTATAACTTCCATATTATCAGTTATGATAGCTATCCCACCCCTTCCAACGCCTGCGGTTGTCCCTATACCAATGTCTGCTCCTGTAATATCTTTTATGGCCTTGGCCATCTTTTTAGCCATTTTTTTATCTGAGGATTCGTCATAGATTTTTATGTCGTCTACTACTTCAGTTGGTGGGAGCGGTTCGAATTTGAGAATTCTCTTAATCCCTGAAATGGTTGGGATGAACAGGCCTGCTATAAGTGATAATTTGTAATCATGGGGGCTTATGGTCCATTTATATGATAATGGGTAGCCTTGGGAAAATGCGTGTATTTCCCTGGCTATTTTCCCATGGGTGAAACATTCTGCTGTGGCTATTCTGATCAATTCGCTCCCCTATAATATAGAATTTTTAATATATGGAATGTTATGGTTTTTGCTATTTCATTTAGTATGTATCCTGTTATGGGTTCCCAATCCTTTATAAGTTTACCAGTCCCTACTAGTGTGTGATTTTTTATTCCTTTATCTTGTAGGAATTTGACTATTGGATTATTTTTGTCGAGTTTAGATATGTCTCCTGCTATTATTTTTTCTGGGCCGATTCCTGCGACTCCCATTGTACTAATGGTTGAGGCTCCTATCCTGTGGGCATGTTTTATGATGGATGCTGTGATTGGGAGTGTATTGCCACCAGCGATGGAAATGCAGATAATGTCACCGTCTATGATGTGGAGGTTATCTTTTGAGATGTATTTTGGGATTCCCACCACTCTTCTTGTGGTTGATCCTTTGGCTAATCTTTCAAGGAATTTGACCTTGTATTCGCCCATATTGGCCCCTTTTAACCTGAATATTAGATCATCGGCTGTTACCCGTTGTCCGTCAATGGCTTTTATCTCCTTTGGCCCTCCGCGGTGCACTTCCATGAGGTTTAGGGCTACTCTGAGGCCTAGTCTTCCGAGGCCGATTATTGTAACTTTACCATGGGGTTTTTTCTTTTTTTCCAATTCTTCTATTGATTCCATTTTATTGTCTTCCATGGTGTTTTTGTGTCCATTATCTTGACTTTGATCCCTAGTTGAGAGAGGAGTTCGCCTAACTTGTATAGGCCTGGTAATTCTGTTGTATGGTGTCCTGCGTCTATGAGGGTTAGATCTAGGTTCTTTGCTAGTATAGCCCCTTTTTGGGTGATATCTCCTGAAAGGTAAACTTTAACGTTCTTTTCGTGGACTTTTTTTATCATCTTTGGATTTAAACCGAAACCTGATACTATTGCTATTTTATCAATTTTGAGGTTTTTTTTAAAGTTAACGATTCTTACTTCCTCTGGTTTGAGTCTTCTGTGGATTTCTTCTATGAATGTTTCTAGTGTGGTGTCTGTTTTGCAGATTCTTCCGAGGCCTTCTGTTATTGTGTCTATGACTTTTAGTTTTAGTTTGTCGGCGAGGGCGTCGCATGCTCCTCCTTTGATGATGTCCCAGTTTGAATGTATAACATATGTTGGTATTGGAGGTTTTAGTTGTGGTGGATGGTGTAATATGAGTAGGTCATAATCTTTATAGGGTATCTGGTCTGTAGCAATGTAATCCATTAGCAATAGGACCTTTTCTACGTTAATATCATTGGTTGGTGTTATTAGGCCTATTTTGTCGCCTTTTATGGCGATTTGTGGCGGTATTTTCTCTTCTATAATTTTTATGAGTTCTGTTAGTTTCATATTTCTTTTATTTTGGATTTTATTTTTCTAAGATTTTCTTTTATTGGCGTGTCACAGTCTATTCTTTTGAGGGATGATGCGATTATTGCATTTTCTTTGATGGATTCTGTAAATTTTTCGCAATCTTTTTCCTTGAATAGTATTCTTTCATAGAATCTTAATTGTGATGACGCGTAGAGTACACCATCTGCTTTTAGGATTTTTTCGAGGCTTCTTCTGAGCACTTCTATGGTTAGGGTCATTGTCCCTGATGTTTTCGTATTTAGGCCATTGGTATATAATATGCCTTTTAGCGGGGCTTTGATGGCTTTTATTCTCTTTTCAGTTTCGTCATGGTTTTTTATTATAGGGTCGCTGGCATCTGAAATTGGACTTTCAACTATGAAGGTCTTTGTTTTGATTTTTAGTTTTTTTGGTTTTATGCCTCCGATACCTGTTGTATCCACTACAAGATCCCATGTTCCTCTGATGGTTTTTGGTTTTTTGAATGTTACATTTGGATCGACTAGGCATTTGAGGTGGGGGTATTTATCGACTATTGTAACATTGTATTCTTTGAATTTGTTGGCTATCATGGCACCTGTAAGATAGGCGCCTATTATGAGGGTTTTTTCTGGTTTGATTTTTTTATGGGCTAGCCAATCTATTAAGGCGTTTGTTTTTATCTTGCCTATGGTTTCTATGATATCTTGGATGGTGTGTTCTGAGAAGTAGCTTTTTACTGTGTTTGTTATACCAGTTTCTGTTTTCATAATCCTAGCCTTTGGAGGGCTGTTTTCAGTTCTTCTTCTACTGCTTCTTCTAGGCTTTTTCCGTGTATGATGTGTGGTGGTGATATGGCTGCTGAGAGTATTCTGCCTTTGCGGTCCATTATTACTAGCATTGAACCGGAGCCTGGAGCGCCTAGTCGGCCCCTTGCTATTACAAGGTCTGAGTCTGTTGTGTCTACTGCCATGAGGGCTTTGGTTATGGTTGGCATCCTTGTCAGGTCAGCGGCGTTGGTGTGGATTTTTAATCCTTTGGCTTTGGGGAGTCCGAATTCTTTGAGGACCTTGTTTATACTTTTTAGTTTTTTTTGATCCCAATTGGGGATGGTTATGTTCTTTGCTGAGAGGATGTATTCTTTTATTTTTTCGACTTCTATTTCCTTGTCGCCTGTTCTTTTCCTTTCTGCTGATTCGTTGTATGCTTTTTTTATGTGTTCTTCTAGCATCTTTTATCACCATGGGATGGGGGAGGCTAATTTTTTTATTTCGGCTTTTAGGCCCATGTTTTTTATGATTTTAAGTATTTTTTTAAGGTTTCCTACGTGTGGTGATCCGACGCCTTTGACGTGTAGGGGATAATTGTCGGGTATTACTGTGGCTATGTTGTCTGCGCCTGCTATGAGGGAGAATTTCACGTTTTCAGGGCCTATGGTGGGTGCGGGTACTGTTATCCTCAGGTGGGGGTATAATATTCTTGTTATTGCTATGGTCTTCATCTGCTCGTTTAGTGGACATGGCGGATGTTTTTCCATTGGAGTGCCCTTGTATGGATTGAATCCCATTATAGGCACTTCTCCAAGGCTTTTAAACCTTTTGAGGAACTTTAGATGTTTTATCCTGTCCTTGTATGTTTCTCCGATTCCTATTAATAGTCCTGATGAGAGTTCTAGGCCTTCTTCTGATATGAGCTTGCATACTTTTATGCGTTGTTCTAGTGTTTCTCCTGGTTTGAGGTAATGGAAAAGTTTTTGGTTTATTGTTTCTAGGTTGCAGCATATGGTGTCGGTCCCGTACTTTGCCAGTTTTTGTATGTTTTTCCTTTTGAGGTCTGAGCCCACATTTATGAGTAATTCTAGGCTAGTATTTTCTTTGACTATCTTAGCTGCTCTGGTGGCGTGTTTTCCATTGTATCCGTGGGCGCCTGAACAACTGACCCTTGGGATCCCTGCTTTTTCTATTTTTTTCGCTGCTTCTAATATTTCCTCATCTTTTCTTGAAAATTCTTTGTAGTATCCTTGGGGTGATGTACCGGCGGCAAATCCGCAATATTTACACTTAGGGGTGATTTTACATTTATTGGTCACATGAATAGTTGATGTAAGCTTTATGGGACCCCTATTTTCTTCTCTAAGTTGCCTTGCAACTTTCATTAGCCTATTAAAGTCTTCTCTGTCATCTATTTTGAACAGTTGGATTATTTCATCGTCTTTTAATTGTTGCATGTTTTCTGCTTTTTTAAGGATCCTTTCTATCAATTTAACACCCTAAACTAGAAATTAGAATTAGTATTATCTATAATATAGGTGATTTAAATATTTAAAAAAAATAGGGATGGGAGTTTATTTTTTTCTTTTTTCAAGGACTTCGAATGTTGATGGGAGTATTTCCGAAAGGGCTCCGAAGTTCATGGAGTCTGCTGTTCCAAGGAGTGTTCCAGGGTCTAGGTGATCCTCCATTTTGTCTATTCCAACCTTTTCCATTAATCCGGTTAGTTGTTCGAGGGCTTCTTTGGCCATCATCTGGGCGAATCCTGCTGGCGCGCCAAGGTTTTTAGTCACAGCATCTCTGTAGGTGAGTATGCCTGCGTAGGTTATTGCGGTGAGTGCGGAGCACATGTCACATACTGGGCCTAGGAGTTCTGCTGGTAATTTATAGGCTTTGCTTCTTGCTTTTTCGCCCAATTCTAGGAGGGTGTTTATTGCCTCATTTGAGGCGTATCCTTCTGCTATGTAAACTTGTCCTTTCATCTCAGGTACTGCGCCTGGGTGGTATGATGATATATTAAGGGTTTCTGGTGATGTTGCGAGGTCTCCATGCCTTTCTGCGAATATTTCATAGAATTTTGTGGTGGGTATTGTGCAAGCGTGTGTTACGATTGCACCCTTTTTTAGGTTGTCTATGAATTTTTCTATGATACTTGGTTGGATGTCGCCTTTTGGCAGCCAGGTCATAACCCAATCGGCATCGGCTACGGCTTCCCTGTCATCTGTCGTAACCTCTAATCCTAGTTCTTCGGGGTGTACAAAGTGTATAGCACCTTCTGGTGGTTTTGGAAGATCCTTAGCGACTTCATTCACCTTTTCCCTGATTTTTGGCATTATTTTTTCAGGATCTTCTTTGTGGGCTTCTATAACTTCCTCATAGTCAAAGTCGTCTATTACTGTGAATTTTTTATCGAATACTGGATCTGATACTATAATATCATCTATGTTTGCTAGTTCTTTTAGTTCTGCTGCCATTGTTATCGTTGAATGGGTCATGGCTATCTCTGGTTTACCCACTTCTTCCGCGACTTCGCATGCCCTTGCAAAGTTTGTTATACCAGTTGCGGCATGCGTCCTATAACATCCAGCACCTAATATTGCAACTTTCATACCATCACCTCACAAACTTGTATTACTATCTTTCCAGATAGTACTAATAACTCATCTTTTATTATAAATAAACTTTTTGATCATAATAAAATCCAAAATTATATCCAAAGTTTATCCATATAATATAAAAAATTATTAAAACTATTGTAGGACACTTAAAATGAAAAAATCAATAAAACCAAAATATCATTTTAGAATCATATCATTATCCAGTATTAGATAACATGGTGATATAATGGAAGATCTTATCATGGAAGCCGTTCATGACCCAAATGCGGCTTGGGAACTTGCAAAGGCAGAAAGGGACCCAATAAGGGTAGTTGACACTATTTCAGAACTTTCAATGGAAGAGGCCATTAAACTGGGATACAATTTTAAGAGATTCCCCATTGGATGCGACTTAACTGAGGTTCTAGTGGGTACATGCGCCTCAGACCTTGAAGAAATAGACTTTCTGGGCAATTGCATGTTAGCTGATATGATAGGAGCAACTATACATGCTTGTGCATACGCATTCGCAGACATGGCAGAATCCTATGGCATGAAGGGCGTGGAACTAATGCGCAAAGTCAGACAGATAACAGAAGTTCCCATCGACTTGGACCACTTCGGCGAATATGGGCCAATGAGATTCCCAGAGGATATAACACATTGCATCGGCCAATGCTACATGGAGGGACCCCCATTCAAGGGTTGTCCCCGCAACAGGATACACTCAAGGTTATTGGATAAAGAGAAAGAGGCGCTTCCTGAAAGGGATGAGTGGATTAAACATTCAACATCAATTGCAATTAATTTGACTTCTGCACAAGGGGCTGAAGCCCATGCAGCCCCAATAAAAGAAGCTAAAAAGGTTGCTAAACTTGCAAGGGAACATGGAAAGGGCTTGGAAGCGATAATGTTCATAGGAGACGGGTATGATGATCTTATAACAGCATTTGAGACCGCCCTTGAAATTGGCGTGGATGTTTTCGTACTTGAAGGAGGACCATTCAACCTTGCAACTGACCGTCTTGAAGCATTTGCACGAGCAGTTGCCATGGCAAGGATACTTGCACCGGGCAAGATCGTGGCAACCAATGGAGCCTATGAAGACGAGTGCCGAGTAGGCCTTAGAGCAGGGTTAAACGCTATAATAACAGGTTTTCCACGGAACCATCACGGTTACATGTGCGGATATTCACCAGGCGCGGCTAGGAGAGGAAACTTCGGACTCCCGCGAATAATCAAAATAATAAAAGATGAAGTCCCAGAGGGGCTTACAAGGGTCCCCATCCAGAAAAACGAAATGGAAGCCCTTGCAATGGCTGTTAAGGCCGCAGGCAAGGACAATGTCTATCCCGCGAGTATAGGTCATACTTTCGTGGGTGACGCCCATTGGGCATGCCTGCCCCACACACCATTATACAAGCGAGTTAAAATCCAGAAAACCGTGAACGACATTAAAAGGATGGCCTCAGAGGGCTTTTTAGGGGATAAAATTGCGATTATAGGTGCAAGGTTTCTGTCGTGGGTTATAAGCAAGGAACTAGAAAATTATGTTGACGAGATCATAATAAGTGACACTGACAACTGGGTGGAAAATGTAACACTTGATAATTTGAGATCCCAACTGAAGGTTGATTTAAATGGTGCAAATGGTGATGATAAAAGAGCATACAACTACGCAGATACTACAATAATATCATCAACAATACCTGGGGTTGTCAATAGGATTTCCAGAAAATTTGAGGGTATTATAACTTTCATTTAGTGCGTATTAAAAATACAAAGATTGTTAATCCAGTATATAAAGTTTTCGAAATTGATTCATAAGTAATCTTTATACCTATTCTTTTTCAACCAATATACCAAGTACAATTTGTACAATAAAATAAGAGCAAGGAGGAGACTCTATGGCTGAGGAGGATATAAAGATCGTTATGTTCTGTTGCAACTGGTGTTCCTATGGTGGGGCTGACACAGCAGGAACTGCAAGAATGCAATATCCACCAAACGTCCGCGTAATCAGAGTTATGTGCTCTGGAAGAGTTGAACCACAATTCATACTCAAAGCATTCAGAGAAGGCGCCGACGGTGTCGTAGTGGCCGGATGCCACTTCGGTGACTGCCACTATGACGCAGGAAACTACAAAATGGCCAGGAGAATGGAACTAGTCTACAGACTCATAGAAGAACTTGGAATAGGCAAAGAAAGACTATACCATGATTACATATCAGCATCAGAAGGTGAAAAATTCGCCGAAACAGTAAAGATGATGGTTGACAGGATAAAGGCCCTTGGACCATCACCAGTAAAAGAACAAATAGCAGCTGAAGCCTAAACTTGGAGGAGGGAGAATAAAATGGCTGAAAAGGCACAGATAGGGACTATGTGGCTTGGAGGATGCTCCGGATGCCACCTATCAATAGTAGACTTCCATGAACAAATATTAGATTTATTAGAATTGGCAGAAATTAAATTCAGCCCGGTCTTAATGGACATTAAATATGATGAAATCCCAGAAAAGCTTGACGTCGTCATAATAGAAGGGGGGATAGTGAACGACGAAAACAGAGAATTCGCAGAACTACTAAGGGAAAGAGCCGACTTCGTCATATCATATGGTACATGCGCAGCCTATGGAGGCATACCAGGCCTCAGAAACCTCTGGCCAAAAGAAGAAGTCATAGAAGAAGCATACATCAATTCAATAAGCACACCAAACCCAGACAAGGTAATACCCTCTGAGGAAGTACCACACCTTGAAAACAGAGTAAGACCACTCTCAGATGTTATAGATGTGGATCTTGTCGTCCCAGGATGCCCACCAAAATCAGAAGTTGTAGCGGAGGCTGTCATAGCATTACTCAAAGGAGAAGAAGTTGAACTACCAAACACAAACCTATGCGAAGTATGCCCAAGAGAAAAACCACCAGAAGGACTTGCAATGGACTTCATAAAAAGACAATTCGAAGTAGGTAAACCAGAAGAAGATCTCTGCCTTATACCACAAGGCATAGTATGCATGGGTCCGGCAACAGTATCAATCTGCGGTGCACAATGTCCAAGCAACGGAGTACACTGCAGAGGATGCTACGGGCCAACAACACGCGTAATAGACCAGGGAGCTAAGATGATAAGTGCCATAGCATCAGACTTTGGAGTTGAAAGGGATAAGAAAGTAGACCCCGAAGAGGTTGCGGAACAATTAGATGATATCGTCGGAACATTCTACACCTACACGCTCCCAGCCGCCCTTATACCAATGAAAATCCAAAAGGAGGGGAAATAAATGGTTAAAGTTACAATGGAACCTGTAACACGTATTGAAGGTCACGCCAAGATCACCGTGCACCTTGACGAGGCAGGTAATGTTGAAGATACAAGATTACATGTTATGGAATTCCGCGGATTCGAAAAATTCTTACAAGGAAGGCCAATAGAGGAAGCACCACGTATAGTCCCCAGGATCTGTGGTATATGTGACGTCCAACACCACCTCGCCAGTGCAAAAGCAGTTGACGCATGCTTCGGGTTCGAACCAGAGGACATACCAGAAGCAGCATACAAAATGAGGGAGATAATGAACTGGGGCTCATACATGCACTCCCATGCACTACACTTCTACTTCCTAGCAGCCCCAGACTTCATAGCAGGAAAAGACAGAGCCACAAGAAACGTATTCCAGATAGTGAAAGATTCACCAGACATAGCACTCAAAGCAATAGAACTCCGTAAAAACGCCTTAGACCTTGTAACAGCCACTGGCGCAAGACCAATACACCCAACAACATTCACACCAGGCGGTATAACTTCAGAACTCGACGAAGAAACCCAAAAGGACCTACTAGAGAAGGCTAAAAGGAATGTTGAACTAGCAGAGGAAACACTAGAACTTGCAATACCAATATTTGAGGAGAATATCGACCTTGTAAACTCACTAGGTGTCATTGAAACATACCACACAGGCTTGGTCAAGGATGGTGTCTGGGACGTCTACGATGGTATCGTAAGGATCAAAGACAAGGAAGGCAACCTCTTCAGAGAATTTAAACCAGCAGATTACGCTGATACAATGGCAGAGCACGTGAAACCATACTCATGGCTCAAATTCCCATACATAAAAGATCTGGGCTACCCAGAGGGTGTGTACAGAGTCGCTCCACTTTCAAGATTAAATGTTGCAGATAAAATGCCAGACGCCGCTCCAAAGGCACAAGATTACTTCAAAGAATTCAGGGATCAGTTTGGATACGCACAACAGACACTATTATTCCACTGGGCAAGACTCATAGAATTATTAGCATGTGCTGAATGCGCAGTCGATGCCTTAGAAGGCGACCTCTCAGGAGAAAAAATACCAGGAGAACTCGAAAGACAGGAGGGTGATGGCGTAGGTATAGTTGAAGCACCAAGGGGAACACTAACACACCACTACACATGTGACGAGAACGGAATAATAACAAGAGCCAACATTATAGTCGCCACAATCCAGAACAACCCCGCCATGGAAATGGGCATACAAAAGGTTGCAGAAGATTATATAAAACCAGGCGTCGAGTTAGATGATAAAATCTTCAACCTAATGGAGATGGTTATCAGAGCATACGACCCATGCCTCTCATGCGCAACCCATACAATTGACAGTCAAATGAGGCTCGCCACCCTAGAAATCTATGACAGCGAAGGTAACCTAGTGAAGAAATTTTAAACCCCACTTTAGAAGGTGGTAGGGATGATAATAGTAAATAAAGAGGACTGTATACGTTGCGGGGCATGTGAAGGAACATGCCCCAGTGAAGCCATTGAAGTCACACCAGAGGATGTAATCTACTGTGACCTTTGTGAGGGCGAGCCTAAATGCGTTGAAGTCTGTCCAAACCAAGCATTAAGTGTTGGGGATATCACAATCGAGGATGATGGAGAGGTTACACAGGCTAGGATAGTCTATAATCCTGATAAGTGTCAACAGTGTGGCGACTGTGTGGAGATCTGCCCCCCACAAATACTTAAATTGGAGGAGGGTAAGGTACAGAAGGTCCCATTAAAGGGTTTCTGTGTCATGTGCCAGAAGTGTGTGGATATCTGTCCAGTTGGTGTTATCGGAATCGAAGGGGTTAAAGAACCCGAAAGAGTTGAACTAGAGATAACAGAGCCAATATTCATCACAGATTGTGTGGGTTGTGGAACTTGTGTAGATGAATGTCCAGTGGAGGCAATAACCCTCGAGGAGATAGGGGGTACAATTGAAATCGACGAAGACCTCTGCATAAAATGTGGTGTATGCTCCCAAACATGCCCATGGAATGCAGTTTATATTTCAGGTAGAAAACCTGAAAAGAGGACTAGGGAGATCAAAGAATTTGAAGTGGACGAGGAAACATGCATAGGCTGCAACACTTGCGTTGAAGCATGTCCAGGCGACTTCATAGAGGCGAAAACGTCCAGTTTGACTGTTAAATTACCAGAGATTTGCACTGCTTGCGGTTTATGCAAGGAATTATGCCCAGTAGATGCCATAACACTAGATGTTGAATTCGGACCGGCAAAACCCACAACAGAGGAAGGCGTTGTATGGGATGAAGAAAAATGCAAATTAGACGGTGCCTGCGCCAAGAAATGCCCAAATGAAGCTATAAGAGTCGTTACAGAGAATGGCTTCCAAATCCCTGGGAAGATAAAAGTGGACGAGGAACCATCATATAACATGTGCACGAGATGCGGTGCATGTACAGTAGTCTGCCCACACGGGGCATTAACACTCTCTGAAATAGACAAAGAAATCAATGGCCAGATCGTTAAAAGGAATAGGATACAGTACAATCCTATCAAATGCCAGCAGTGTGGTACATGTATAGAAGCATGCCCATATGACATGCTCAAACTCACAGAGGAAAAAGTGCCACTTAAGGGCTTCTGCATACTCTGTGACCAGTGCATAGACACTTGTCCAAACAATGCATTATCCCTGAAATAATACCCTCTATTCTCTTTTTTATTCTTTGGTGTATTTGCTTTTTATATGGATTCCCTTGTTTTTTAAAACTTCACCGTATTCCATTATCAGTTCTCCGCGGAGTATTGTCATTATCGGCTCTCCAATATATTCTTTGCCCTCGAATGGGGTGTAATGTGCTTTACTGTAGAATTCGTCAGCTTTTATTTTACCAGTTTTTTTAGGGTCTATGATTACGAAATCTGCATCCATCCCAATCTTTATCTGGCCTTTATTCTCGAGTCCGAATATGTTTGCTGGTCTTTCTGAAAGCATCTTTTGGATCCTGGCTAGTTTGAGGCGCTTTTTCTTGTTTAATGTGAGTAGTAGTTTTAGGGCCACTTCTAGGTTAGGTATTCCTGGTGGAGCGTCCCATATGTTTTCTTTTTTTTCTTGGAGTGTATGTGGGGCATGGTCGGTGGCTATTATATCAATCATTTTAAGGTCTTTGATGTTTATGGCTTCTTTTTCTGGTCTGAGTGGTGGGTTAGTCTTTGCAGTGGTTCCCCACTTTTTTAAATCTTTTGATCTGAGTAGTAGGTGGTGGGGTGTTATTTCACATGTTACGGGGGCTTTGATGGATCTTATAAGTTTTAGTGTTTTTTTTGAGCTTACATGGCATATATGGGTTGGGTGGTTGTAGTGGTGGGAGAATGTTATTGCGGTTGCTGTTGCAAGTTCTTCGGCTATGCTTGGCCTTGCGAGGGAGTATATTTCTGGTCTGGTTTCATCTTTTAGTTGGCTTGTGTAATATTCTATTATGTGGGGGTCTTCACAATGAAATGTTATTGGGATCTTGGACCCTTTTAGGGTCTGGAATATCCTTGATATTTTGTGGTTTTCTATTTTTTCTGTGAATATTTTGAATGATGCTGGTTTTAGCGGTATTATCTTTTCCATTTCTTTTGGTTTGTTCATGCTTGCGTGTAATCCGAAGTCTATTATGCTCTTTTTTGATGCTATTTTAATCTTTTTTTTAAATTCTTTTGCAGTGTTTGTTTCTGGTTTTGTATTTGGCATGTCCAGTATTGTTGTGAAGCCTCCATGGGCGGCTGCCATGGAACCTGTTCTGAAATCTTCTTTATATTCGTAGCCTGGTTCGCGGAGATGTACATGAGCATCTATAAGCCCTGGTAATATAATCTTACCCTTTATGTTTATCTTTTTATCAGCCTTTAGGGGTGATTTACTTATCCTGGCTATTTTACCATCCTTGACGCCAATGTTCACTATATTCTGGTTTATACTACAATTTTCAAGTGCTAGGTCTAACATCAATAAAAGATATTCACTATCGGTTATTATATTTTATTTTATGGAAGTTGAATATTCATTTGTAGAGGAGATTATCAGGGAGGATTTTCAGCTTATAGTAGATGATGCTAAACGCCCCCCATTGTATGGGAGTTCATTGTCTGACAGGCCTATTATAGCTGATTTTACAGAATATTCTCCTTTGCATAAGGGTCATAGGCATTGCATGTTCGAGGCCAAGAAGAAGATACCGGACGGTTTATTCGTGGCGGTTATCCCGGGGCCTTTGGAGCGCAGTGGAAGAGGCTTGCCCTATATAATGACTAGACATGCCCGTGCAAGGGCTGCTGTAATGGTAGGGGCTGATATTGCAGTTGAGGGACCCCCAATGGGTGTTATGGGCTCTGGACAATATTCTCTTTGTCTTGCTAGGATGTTCAAGGCCCTTGACGCTGATTATATCCCGCGGGGTTATAGGCCAATGGAAGGTTTCCAGGAGATCCTGGATAGGATAAAGAAGGGGCATAGGGTGGTTCCACGCCCTTATAAGATAGTTGACCTTGAAACTGGTGAGACAATATTGGAGGGTAAACTTGAAGAGGATAATTATGTCATACTATCACTTTCAAGAGCCCTTGGGAAGATAGGGTTCGATTTTAGGGATAAGTTCATTTTCGTAGAACGTTTAGAGGGTATAAGTGGCACCTTGATCAGGAAGGCCACGTCAGAGGGTCGGCTTGACGAAATAAAAGAGATGTTACCCCATGAAACGCTTAAGGTTCTCAGGGATGAAATCAGCCAAGGCAGAGCACCATTACATGAAATCCGCCTCGAAGATCGGATAATAGAAAACGCAAACCTCCTAGGACGTGATGAACTGCTAGACCTTAACTTGTTTGATGAAAAAACTGCTAACGCCATCATAGAAAATAGACCATTTAATAGTATAGAGAAGATATTGGATTGCATCCCACAAGGTTTTAGTAAACATTATAAGAATCGTATATTATCTGTGCTAGAGGCAAAAGTTCATAAAGGTCTGATTTCTAAGTATATAGAAAATTATCCTTCCACCGTAAGAATATTAGATTATAAGAATGAAGAAGTTTTAAAAGAGTTTAAAGATAGAATACCACATAGGAGGCTAGAGATATGGCAGTGAAAAAAGGAGATTTTGTAAGATTAGAATTCACAGGACGCGTCAAAGAGACCGGTGAGGTCTTCGACACCACCATAGAAGATGTTGCCAAAGAGGCCGGTCTTAAAATCAAAAAAGTCTTCGGGCCAGTTCCCGTGATTGTTGGGGGAGGCCATCTTATCAAGGGTTTGGATGAAGCTCTTCTTGGCATGGAAGAAGGGGAAGAAAAACATGTTGAACTTCACCCAGAAGAAGCTTTCGGTAAAAGGGATCCCAGCCTTGTAAGGCTTATACCGATGATAGAATTTAAAAGGCAAGGTATTAAGCCAAAGGTTGGTATGAGCATAACCTTAGAGGGTCATGAAGGCAGGATCCAGAGTATAGATGGTGGCCGTGTCCGTGTAGATTTTAATCATGAACTTGCAGGCAAAACCCTTGAATATGATATTAAAGTTGAGGAGATAATCAAGGATGATACTGAGAAGGTTAAGAGTATGATACAATTATATTATCCATTGGATAGGATCAACCTTGATAAGATCCAGGTTGAAATTGATGATGGTACAGTTAAGATTTACATGGATGAGTTGAGCCGCTTTGATAGAAGGCCATACATGGATGTTACCCTTTCAAGGTTCAGGATTGCCAGGGATATCTGGGAGAACATGGACATAGAAAAGGTGGAATTTGTTGACGCGTTCACAAAAAAAGAAAAGGAGGAGAATTAGAATTCAAGTTTTAATGTGACGATCTCAAAGGGGTTCATATTGAGTTTTATGGACTCGCCATCCATGATGATCTCTTTGTCAAATTCTTCATCCTTTTCTTCTAGCATGTTAACAACTTCTACACTTTTAGGTTTTTCGAAGAATCTTAAACAAGCTTTCGTATTTTTTCCAGTGGCCTCATAGAATCTTAGTATTACATGGTCTTCTTCTTCTGATCTTTTAAATGCTGTGAGTATGATATTGTCTGGTCTGATTTCCAGGAATGATTCGCTAGTCTTATATGCTTTGTTATCTAATTGTAGACTGATTAGTCCATAGTTGAATTCGTATCCCATCTTGTAGACTTTTGATTTTTTCCAGTTACCATTGTAAGGGTATATTGAGTATTTGAATGTGTATTCTTTGAATTCCATAGCATCTGGTACTGGTATTATGGGTCCTGCTTTTCCATCGGTTGATAATAGGTCTACTGATCTTAATAGCGTGAAGTATATGTTTCCATCCCTTATTTCATGTTCTGGGTTGCCAAGGTTTAGGAGTGCGACGCCTTTCCCATTTTCTTCATAGGCTATCCATCGGAGTGATGGGGACGTTCCTGAGGGTTTTTCCTTCCAATCATCTGCTGTGAAGTAGTATTGGTCTGTTTTCCTTGTGATGGCCCCGAATTGTGTTTCGGAATTGTAGGTGGGGTTAGTGAAGGGTGTTTCGAAGAGTACTCGTATTCTTGTCCGGGGATGCTTATTTTCTAATTTTATTTCGAAATCTATCCTGGGAATGTCCCTGTAGATTATTATTTTTTTGGTGCAGGTTAGAGATTTGTGCCTCCAGATTCGGGGTTTCCATTTTTTTGTTAGGCGGTAAGGCCATCTTAGTGAATAGTAGTCAACTTTAATTTCTAATACTTTTCTAAGATCTGAACCTCCTATGCGGATGTCTTTGACCTTGAAGGCACCATATTTTATCCCCTTGCTTGATTCTCTTTTCAAGGCTTCTTTCAATCCTTCTTTGTGATTGTATAGGTCTCCTATTTCTTCTTCGAGTATTATTTCATTGCCTTTGAGGATTTCTTCCCCGTCCATTTTAATTTTGATCAGCCCATTTTTTGGTGAATATGACAATTCGAAGAATCTGTTCCTGATAGTATTATCAAGGACTTCTATACTATCTTTTCCCTTTTTTCGCCCTTTTTCGAGGATTTTATATACTCTGTAACCGAGTGGGGGTGCTTCTGCTGTGAAACCTATCTTAGCAGATTTTATCGACCCGTCGGCGTGTCTAGTCTCTTTTAATACTTCAATGTCTATTTCTTTTCCTTCACATTCTAGCATGCTAATATTTTTTATTCTGTTTTCTTCAAAGTTTAAATCGACTTCAACCCAATTTTTGGAATCCCAGGGGAATGGATTATAGACTATTATGTCCCCTTTTTGGCTTCCTTTGGTTGTGATGGCCTTTAAAACTTTGGGCGTGAGTGTGGTGAGTTGTTGTTTGAGGAATTTTATGTTCTGTTTAACTTCTTCGTATACTTCATCGACTCCCGTGCCTGGGGCCACGTCATGAAATGCTAAGAATAGAAGTTTTTTCCAGCATTCATAGATTTCTTCTGGATAATGATTATCTAGGAGGAATTTTATGGTCGAGAATCTCTCGAAGGTGTTTAACCAGTTTTCATATTTTCGCAAGCTCTTTTTTATCCAAATTCTGCTTGATGCAACATCAGGGAATACTTCTGAGTATCGGCCACTGTACATTTCGCCTTTTCTAATTGGGAGGTTCTTGGTGGACTTTTCCAATTTTTTAAAGAAATTTTTTGATGTTGATATTATCATCTTAGAGTTTTTGTGTGTTTTGTTCCATTTTTTAACGATTTTTTCTGTGTTGGGTTGTGGCATTGTAACGCCGCTGCCTGATGGCATTAATATATGGTTAGTAGCTGCAAGTTCTTTGAGGGTTTGGAAGTTTTTTTCGAGTTTTTTGAAGTATAGGCCCGCCCTGTAACCTAGTGGCATGAAGTGTGTTAGTATCCTTGTCTTGTCGAGTCCTTCCCAGAGAAATTCTGATGGTTTATTCTCTGGGGATCCCCTTCTGAAGGCTAGGTACTTATAGCCACATTTTCGGTATATTTGTGGGAGTTGGGCGTTTAACCCGAAGCTGTCGGCTTGCCACATGACTTCTACGTCTAGGTTGAATTTCTCTTTTAGGTATTTTTTGCCTATGAGTATTTCTCTTATGAGTGTTTCTTCTTGTGGTAGCATTGTGTCTGCCATTAGGTATTCGCCGTCTGCTATTTCGATCCTCTCTTCTTTGATGTATTTTTTTATTTTATTGAATAATTCAGGGTATCTTCTTTCGATTTCTTCGAGGAGGTATGTTTGTTCTATTAAGAATTTGTAGTCTTTGGATTTTTCCATGAGTTTTATCACGGCTTTGAGTATCATGTCAATATTTATATAGAAATAGTCTTCTTTTGTGAAAACCCATATTGCATCGTAATGTGTATGTGGGACGAGGTGTATAACAAATTTTTCATCCATTTTGTTTCACCCTGGGGATGAATTTTTTTATGGTTTCTGCCCAACCTTTGGGCCCGGCCCCTTTTGCATGGTAGAGGTTTTTCACGTTTAATTTGGCCCATTTGCCATTGTATCCTTTTACGAGTGCTGGGATGTCTACGGCTTTTAGGAGTGGTTCATCGGTATATGAATCTCCTATGCCTATTGTTTTGATTTTTTCATGTTCTTTTTTGTAGAATTTTGTGAGGATTTTTATGGCTTTGCCTTTATCAGCCTCTTTGCCGAAGACGTGTATGAATCTGCCCCCTATTTGGACGTTGAATTTTCTTTTTAGTTTTTCCAATGCTTCTTCGTCGTATTCTGTGATGGTTTCGCTGAATTCTCTGTCCTTGGCGAGTTTGGCATCATGGATGTTTAGCCCTGTAATTTCTGCGATTTCTTCTGGGGTCATGTCTTGGTAGCCTTTTATCTTATACCCTTTTTTTTGCAGTTTCTTGATTTCTTTGATTATATTTTCAAGTTTTGTGCCTAGGAGGATAATTTCATAGTCGTCTGTCGGTTTGCCTTTCGTTTCTTTGAAATATCCTTTGGGGATGTAGATTGCTGATCCATCCTCTACTATGAATGGGTGGTATACTCCCATCTTTTCCCTTATTTTCTCCTGTTCTCTACGGGTTTTGGCAGAACAAAAAATAATGGGTATTTTGGCCTTTTTTAATTTTCTAAGAACTTTTTCGGCTTCACTATAGGAATATTTCTTGTCTAATAGTGTGTTGTCTAAGTCTGTGAAGATGATGTACAGGATATCACCTCAATTCCATGAAGATATTAGACTCTCTCTTTATGGAATTTATAAACTTTTTGGCGTTAATGTCTTTGATAGGTGGTATTATAGTATTCTTTGGTGGTCTATCATCCTTTAGGATGTTTTTATCCTTTAGTTCTTTTATTATTTTTTTTTGTAAGTTCTTGTCAGATAGCCTACTATAATAAATAGTTGATAATGAACTGAGTATCATATCCTTGATATGTTCTCTGCCTTTGTTTTCATGCATATGTGGGCTTAAAGTTTCTATCTGGAATACTTCAATCTCCTTTTTGAGATTTAGGTCGTCTGCGGATTCTAGCATGTGGATCAATTGGTAGGGTTCGAAGGAATAACCAGAAGAATATGCTAATCTTTCGGCCAGTTCCATGCTCATGGCATGCTCTCCTGCATTTCCAGTCTTTATAATATCGGTTTCATATCCTAATCGGTTGCTTAAAAGTAAATTCATGTATTTGTTCGTAATCCTTGAAACACGACCCCACTTTTCAAGATGTAATCCATTACCTGTGGCCTTTGGTTTATACTTCCATAAGAGCCTAACCATTGAATAAGGCGTCTTTGACATTGCAATTCCAATTGCAAAATCTAGAACATACTCATAGATTGATGTCGGCATATAATTGTCAGCATCAACAAAACCAACATATTTTCTTCCAAGGCATTTGTTTATTAGAAGGCCGATGATTAGGCCTTCGCCTTTACCATCCCTTACGATCCCATCACTGAGTATATTTGTATACCCGATATCTTCTAATACTGATCCGATAGTAGGGTCTTTCTGATGCGCGAAGATTATAGGGTCTCCTGCTATGTTGTGAAAATTCTCCACAACTTTCATCTCTTTTTCGCATTTTTCCTTGTTACTATTCGAAATTACTATTATATGACAATCAGAAGGTATTGAACGGATCACACTATCAAACAATTTTATATTTTCATTTTTAATGGGTATTATAATAGAGAAATCTTCAAGGATCTGCTTAAGATCTTCTTTTGGAAAATTAAGAGCAGATAAAGTTGAAGTTCTAGATTCTAATTTGATTATACTCTGTGGATAATATACTTTAATGGGGCCTATATTTTCAACGCCTTTAGGTGACTCGACAAGCATGATAATCTCTCCTTTCTAAATTATTGTTAAAGGGATAGTATAAAATTTTCCTAAAAATTGGGATTTGCACTAAAATATTAGAAGCTCGGTTTATATCTTTATCCACAAATAATGGAGGCCGGTGGCTTATATTTGGCAGCGAAGTTCTTATTGGTGGGTGAATATCTGATATGTGAATTTTAGATAACTTTTTTTGTGTGGTGGGAGTTTAAGGTCAACATATTAATTTTTATTGCTATTACAATTATCATATAAATGTGGTTGCGTTCGGTTGGTTTTAAACTTAAAAAAAAGCTTAACATTAGTCAGGGTGCAATTTCTCAAGTCTGGATTCATATGTCTCTGGGTATTGTTATGATGATTATTGGACGTTAATATGATTTTTTTGTTGATTTAATATGCGGTTCTGGTTTTGAAGGTGTAATAGTCGCAGAGGAGATTTCCTTGAAAATACCCCATAGTGTGGGGGGGGTATAATCAATTTTGTTGACGGGGCCTTTCATTTAAAGGGTTTCATGGCCAGGTTATTATTGGGGGGATTTCAACTTCTTTTATCTTGTTTTTTATTGCTTTGGGCCAGTTATCGGTTTCGAAACCTTTTTGGGCTAAGAATCCGAACACCCATCTTGTGAGGCCTATCCCTGTGCATCCTGTCCATATTTTTTCTCCGTGGGCTTCTTTTATTGAGAATCCTTCTATGAAGTGTGTTCCGTGCACATTAGCTGATATGACTGCCACTCCTTTTTCTTCTCCGGGAAGTGTTATTCGCATTTCGTATTTTGGTATGTCTGGGAATTCTATGCCCCTTTCTTCTATTTTCCGCCCTTCTAGGTAGAATGGGTCGTCTCCGATTTCGGTGTACCATTCAAGTTCGAGTTCATCTGATAGTTTCTGTGATAATTCAACGGTTTTGTTTCTTATTTTTTCTGTTTGTTCTGGGGTTCCAAGCCAGACTAGTTCTATTCGTTGGAATTCGTGGACTCTGTCTAGTCCTTTAGCGCCTCCGGCTTCCCATCGGTAGGTCCATCCGCTGCGGTCATAGAATTTTATTGGTAAATCCTCTTTGTCTACTATTTCGTGTGATAGGAATTGGTAGAAAGGTTCGCATTGTGCTGGCGCTATAACATAACCCGGATCTTTCAAGCCTTTTTTGAGTAAGTCTATGGGTATCTCTTTTTTTATTATGAGCTCTTTTTTGAATTTTTCGAAAGTTTCAGGGTCTCTGCGCGGGGCGTTGCAATAGTACATGCCTTCTGGTAATCCTTCGAGGTATCTCATTTTTTGCATTATTGGTAGTGGTATGAGTTTTGGGAATAGGCATTCTTGGAACTTTAGTGGTTTGACGATCTTTTGGATTACAAGTTCTTCGAGGGCCCTATGGAGGGCTGTGATGGGTGGTGTGTAGAACCATTGCCCCCTCCCTGGGAATTTTTTAACCCATCCACGCCTTATAGCCTCCTCTGTAGGGTCTCCAGTGAATATTGGCTTGTAAGGTCTGCTTTTAGCCACTATTTCCCCGGGTTTTGCCTTTGTAACCTTCACTGTTAAGTCTTCTTCAAATTCTATGATGTTTTTGACTTGTTTAACCACACGGTCAATAACGTGTCTTCTAAGCTCTTTTTCATCTAATGGTTTGAAATGGATTTTTAGGGTGTCTTCTTCAATTTTTAAAGTGTTTACAAAGGGTAATTCTTTGATCTCATCTAATTTTTCTTCTGGGACGTCTCTGGATATTTTTGTGTTGAAAGTGTAATCGTCGGCAACCATTTTACGGATCCCGATATGATATTTTGGTCCTAGTAGTTGGGTTAATGGTTTTTTAAGTCTTAAAAGTCCGTCATGGGCTCTTACTCTCCTACCTGATACTATTGTCAGGTGGATCTCTTTGCCTTTGACCTCCCATTGGATTATTTTTGAAGCGTCTTTTTCCTCCTTTGAACCCTTTAACAAGAGATCCTTATTGGCTCTTTCTATGAATTCTTCTATTTCTTCCATTGCGGGTGATACGTCTTTATTGAAAATTATTCTCCCTTTGAGTTTAAATTTCATTTAATCACCATATTTTTTCGATTATCATTTCAGAGACTAGTAGATCGTCGATACTTTGACGTATACTACCTATATATTCACTTTCTAACCTGAATATTATACTCTTACCTATTATCTCACCATCTATGAAACCTCGATTGTCTGGTTCAAGTGCTTTGAAGGTTATCCAAGCAGTTTCATCGTCTTCGTAATCTAATCTGATTTTTGCTTTTATCATCATACTTGCACACATCCCTAACCGACAAGGAGGGTGGGTAATAATACCCCCCAACTATCTTTTATGCTCTCCTTTGGCGCAGTATACTAAGTATTTTCAAACTTTTCTTTGTAACCTAGGAAATTATTTAGGTGATCTAGAGATAAAAGTTTATTAAGGGATGTGTAGAAATTCAATTCAATAAGGTGAATATCTTTATCTTCATAGATATAAAGGAGGATTATTTTATGGTCCGTGCATATACTAGACGAGAATATATTAGGAAAATCCCTGGAATAAAGATAGTCCAGTATGATATGGGCAATTTATCAGCTTCTTTCCCCTTATCTTTAAGTTTAGCCGTTAAAGCTCCTGCCCAGATCACACATAATGCCCTTGAGGCGGCTAGGATAGCCTCGAACAGGTACATGCAAAGAAAGGCCGGTAGGATGGGCTATCATTTGAAGATTAGGGTCTATCCACACCATATCATAAGGGAAAATCCAATGGCCACAGGTGCCGGCGCCGACCGTGTGCAAGATGGTATGAGAAAAGCCTTCGGCAAGCCAGTGAGTTCTGTTGCATTAGTCAAGAAAAACCAGAGAATAATAACAATTGAAACCAATAAAAGGAATTTTAAGAACGCCAAAGAAGCTCTTAGGAGAGCAGCGATGAAACTCCCAGTCCCATGCAGGATAATAATCGACCGAGGAGAAGAACTTATCAAATAAACCCCCTCAACATTCTTTTTCAGTGATAATATGAAATTCGTGGCATTTTTCGAGGAACTCACCAAGGATGACGTGCCTATAGCTGGAGGTAAAGGGGCTAACCTTGGTGAACTAACCCATGCAGGCATACCAGTACCCCCAGGTTTTGTAGTGACATCCAAAACCTATGACAAGTTCATGAAAGACACTGGCTTATTCCCAGAGGTTATGGGCTTGCTCGAGGACTTGGACGTGAATGATACAAAGGAACTTCAGAGAGTTTCCAAGCAAATAAAAGATATCATACTATCTACTGAGGTGCCTGAGGACATACAAACCATCATAATAGAATCCTATAATGCTCTATGCCAGCGCATAGGCCGAGAGAACGTTTATGTTGCTGTACGTTCGTCCGCAACAGCAGAAGACTTGCCAGAGGCGTCATTCGCGGGCCAACAAGAAACCTTCCTTAACATAAAAGGAGCCGAGGATGTGCTAAAACATGTCCAAAAGTGTTGGGCTTCGTTATTCGAGGCAAGAGCAATATTTTACAGGGAACAGAACAACTTTGACCATGCAAAGGTCTCCATTGCAGTAGTTGTCCAAGAGATGGTAAACGCCGAAAAGGCTGGTGTAATGTTCACAGCACACCCATCAACAGGTGAAGACATCTTATTAATAGAGGCTTCATGGGGCTTGGGAGAGGCCGTGGTCTCAGGGGCTGTAACCCCAGACACTTATTCAGTTGATAAAGCCACAGGGGAACTCTTAGATTTCAAAATCGGTGAAAAGAATGTGATGTTCAAAAGAGAAGATGGCAAGACAGTTAAAGTCCCAGTACCAGATGATATGAGAGAAAAGAGAGTTTTATCAGATGAGGAAATAGCAAAACTCGCAGACCTTGGAAGGAAAATCCATGAACATTATAAGTTCCCCCAGGATACAGAATGGGCCATAGAAGAAGGAAAAGTATACATGTTACAGTCAAGACCTGTTACAACATTAATAGAGATGAAAGTCCCGGAAGAAAAAGAAGAAGAAGAGGAGAAAGAGATCATATTAAAGGGTTTAGGTGCTAGTCCCGGTCTTGCTTCAGGTAAAGTTAAAATAATAAGGGATATAGATGAACTTGACAAAATACAGACAGGTGACATACTCGTAACTGTGATGACCACACCAGACATGGTACCCGCGATGAAGAGGGCGAGCGGCATCCTAACAGATGAAGGAGGCGTCACATGTCATGCTTCCATAGTATCAAGGGAGCTTGGCATCCCCTGTATAGTAGGAACTGGTGATGCAACCCGTAAACTCAAAGACAACCAAGTCATAACCATGGATGGTACAAAGGGCATAGTATACAAGGGTGAGATCGCAGCACCCAAAGAAGAGGAGGAAAAGGTTATAAGGGAAATACCACCAGAGGCCCCGTTACTCACTGTTACAGAGGTTAAGGTTAATGTGAGCATGCCAGAGGCTGCTAAGAAAGCAGCAGCCACTGGAGCTGATGGAGTAGGACTCCTAAGAACTGAGCATATGATGTTAACACCTGGAGTCCACCCAAAGAAGTTCATAAAGGATGGGAAAGAAGAAGAATTAGTTAAGATATTAGTTGAGAATATTATGAAGGTTGCGGATGCATTCTATCCTAAACCCGTATGGTATAGGACTTTGGATGCTCCCACGGATGAGTTCAAAACATTGAAAGGTGGGGAAGACGAACCATACGAGCACAATCCAATGCTAGGCTGGAGAGGTATCAGGAGAGAACTTGATGAGCCGGAAATCTTAAAAGCCGAGTTCAAAGCCATTAAAAAGTTGTGGGAGAAAGGATACACCAACATTGGTATAATGATACCCCTTGTACAGCATCCAGACGAATTAAGGAAAGCCAAAGAGATTGCAGAGGAAGTTGGTCTCAAACCACACCGGGATGTTGAGTTTGGTATAATGGTTGAGACCCCAGCTGCCGCATTAATAATCGAGGATTTCATAGATGTTGGGATAGACTTTGTAAGTTTCGGTACAAACGATTTAACACAATATACCCTTGCAATTGATAGGAACAATGAACTAGTCGCTGACCTTTACACAGAGGGGCACCCAGCAGTCATGAAACTCATAGAAAGGGTTATAAAAAAGTGCAGGGAAGCCGGTGTCAAGACAAGCATATGTGGCCAGGCAGGGAGCATACCATGGATAGTTGAAAGACTCGTCGAACTTGGAATCGACAGCGTATCAGCTAATACAGATGCAGTTGAGGAAGTCCGCAGGACAGTTGCAAGAGTAGAGCAAAAAATCATGTTAAAAGCGGCGAGGAAACTACTAGAATAAAATAGTCCTCCTATTTTTCTTTTGGGTTATGGAAATGGACTTCAAAGGCCTCTCTAAGGATAAAATTTTAAAAACTTTAAAAAAGGTTAAAAAGGAAGACTTAACCTATGATTCAGGTAGGATACTCGGTTCAATGTGTACTAGCCCCCACCCCCTTGCAAAGGAAGTTTTCTGCGAATTCATAGAGTCTAACCTTGGAGATCCCGGCCTTTTTAAGGGTACAAGGGCCCTTGAGAAAGACGTGATAAAAATGATCGGGGAGCTCCTTGGTGAACCTAATGTAGTGGGACATGTAGTAACTGGGGGTACAGAGGCTAATTTGATGGCAATGCGCGCCGCCCGTAATATTAAAGGTCTTGTGAAGCCGGAGATAATAGTTCCCAAGTCGGCTCATTTCTCTTTTAAAAAGGCTGCTGAAATTTTAAAGTTAAATTTGAAGGAGGCCGCGCTCGGCCCTGATTATAGAGTGGATGTTGATTCTGTTGGGGAGCTTATATCATCTAATACTGTTGCTATTGTGGGCATCGCCGGGACGACCGAACTTGGACTTGTGGATCCCATACCAGAACTTTCAAGATTATGCGAGGATGAAGGGATATATCTACATGTTGACGCGGCCCTTGGAGGATTTATAATACCATTCTTGAAAGAAGCTGGTTATGATATTCCTGATTTCGATTTTAGGCTAGAGGGTGTTACTTCTGTTACTATAGACCCTCATAAGATGGGTTTAGCCCCTATACCAAGTGGTTGTATAGTTTTCAGAGAGCGAAAGTATCTTGATTCTATGAGTATTGAAACCCCTTATCTTACAGAGAAGCAACAATCAACTATAGTCGGGACTCGTAGTGGAGCTTCAGCAGCTGCAACATGGGCTATAATGAAATATATGGGACGCGAGGGGTATATAAGGGTTGTTAGGGATTCTATGAAGATAACACATTTTTTAGCCCGTGAACTTAAAAGGTGTGGGTTCGAGCTTGTGACAGAACCACAGTTAAATATTGTAGCTTTTAATTCGCCTGATATGCCCCCAGAGGTTCTTGCACATAAACTTGGATTAAAAGGTTGGTCTGTGTCCATTTCATCGTATCCTCCAGCTGTGAGGATAGTTTTAATGCCTCATATCAAGAAAGAACATATAGAAGCTTTTATGGAGGATCTTACAAGGATATGATAGAGATAAGAGTACCGTCCACAGTCACCAGCTTGAAATCTTTAAAAGTTGGTGATAAGATCCTATTAAATGGTAGGGTTTATACTGGAAGGGATGCTGTTTTGCCTAGGCTAGTAGATGCTGTGAAATCTGGCAGGTCACCAGTAGATTTGAAGGGCGCGGCTATAATGCACACAGCTGTAAGTGATGCTGGTATCGCCCCAACAAGCAGTAACAAAAAGGATATCGAGGAAAGCATCCCATTTCTGGCATCTGCGGGTGTTCTCGTACATATTGGGAAGGGAGCCCTCAAAGAGGAGACTATAAAATCATTAGATGAAGCTGGCGCGATATTTGTGGTCACGCCTCCTGTGGCAGCGTTACTTACAAGCAGAGTAAAGTCAAAGAAACTTATCGCATATAAAGAGGAGGGTATTGAAGCACTCTATGAGTTAGAAGTTGAGAAATTTCCTGGTATAGTCGCGGTTGCCCATGGGAAATCCATCATTTGAGGTTTATGGTCTTTGACGGTTTCCCGAATGCGAGATCCCCAGCGTCGCCAAGACCCGGCACAATGTAACCTGAATCGTCAAGTTCTTCTTCGATGGAACAAGTGTAAACTTCTATATCGAACCTTTTTATCCTTTCAAGTCCTGCTTTTGCTGATATTATGTTGAATATTACAAGTCTTTTAATAGGGAAAGATTTTAGTCTTTCTAGTATTTGTTCCATGGTGTTTCCTGTTGCTAACATCGGATCTGCTATTATCACTATCTTTTCATGAACCTCAGGTATTTTAAAGTAGTCAATGTGAACCTTGAATGGGCTTTTGTCTTCTCTCCATGCTCCGATTATCCCGTGTTGGGCTTCTGGGAACACTTTCATTATACCATAACTGAATGGTAATGATGCCCGTAAAACACTTATGATTGCTATCTCATCTGTAATTTTTAGGGCCTTAGCGACCCCCAATGGGGTTTGAACTTTAGTTTTTTTATAGGATAGTGTGTTAGCGAACTCGTATGCCATGTAACGTCCAATCTCGGTTAAACCATGCCTGAAATGTGCCGGGCTGATTCCTTTGCGGCGTATTCTCCCAAGTTTTTCTTGGATTATAAGATTATCAATTAGCTTTATCATCTTTCACCCCCCCATGATTTTTTTACCTTTCTTTGAGGGTATTATCCTTATTTTAGGGTTTTCGAATTTTTTTTCTAGTTCTTTTCCCTCGAAGAACATGTGGAGGAATACTGCAAGTGCAGAGACTTCTGAATGTGGCTGGTTCGTGACTGCCACATTAAAATCAGCTATCTTAAAAATCTCCCTTGGCACCCTTGGCCCCCCGACGACTATTAATTTTTCCTTGTTGCTTTTTTTGATCTTTTTTATAATGTCCTGTATGGGTATACCATACATCGTAAGGTGTATTATTTCACCCTTCCATTCTTTTAGGATCTTCTTCCAATCTTTTTGATAGGATACTTTGAATGGACCTCCCCATCTTTCGGTGACGTCATTAACATTCTCTATGAGTTTATTGTCTTGTTCCCCGCTGATGATAACCTCTGAGGCGCCGAATGCCCTGGCAGCTAAGCATACATGGGTTGTGATCCTGGCATCCCTGGCTTTCCTGTGACCTAACCTTAAAACTTTTATCATCCTATTATCACCTACTGCCAATTACTAATATGATTAGTGTTAGCATCCTGTTGAATTCATTGGATGCTCCGAGAACGTCTCCTGTTGTATATTTGAAGTTTTTTCTTGCAATTATTCCGATGAATAGGCCTCCAGTTATACTTGCAATTATTCCTATCATGCCTTGGTATTTGAGTAGTGAAAATCCAATGATAAATGATAAAATGGATGATAGGAGGAACCTTTTTTTGTCCATTTCTATTATGAAGTGGCATCCTATCCCCTCATTGAATGGCCTTGATATGATGCATGAACTTACAAGGCCCATCTTGGCGCCTACTTCCCCGATTATTATCATCGGGAGTAATTGGTATGAGGGTATTGAATAAAGACATGTGAATGTTGTGATGGCGACTATAAAGAATAGACCTAGCCCTCCAGTTCCTATGCGTTCGTCCTTCATTATCCTGAGTTTATCTTCTGGGCTTCCATGGGCCA
The DNA here is from genome assembly GCA_030055615.1 of Methanothermobacter sp. Lineage (NCBI taxonomy): Archaea > Methanobacteriati > Methanobacteriota > Methanobacteria > Methanobacteriales > Methanobacteriaceae > Methanothermobacter > Methanothermobacter sp. The sequence goes on from JASFYN010000001.1 coordinate 290,852, forward strand.
TTAGGGCGTCGCCCATGTCTATGAGTCCATCTAGATGGTGGAAGCCGGTGAACCAGATTAAAAATCCGTATGTTAAGCTGGCTATTATGATGGATGGTATTCCAAGTACTTGTAAGAAGGTTGCGAAAATTCCCCCTGTGAGGCCTATGATGGCTCCCATGATTGGGAATAGCCATGTGTATTTTGCGATCTGTGGTATGCTAATGTGTGTTTTTAGTGGTAGTATTGTTAGGAATGATAGAAGGCCTATTATTTCACGTAGCATGTTATCATTCTTCGAAGATTTTTGACATGGATCCTGCAATGAGACCTGCGATAACATCATCTGTCATTGGACCTAATCTACCTATTATACCTGGTTTTTCTTCATCGTAACGCTTAAAGTTGAATATTGCTTTTGTACCGGCGATTTGGTTGGCGACTGCCATCCCCAGAACTTCATCAGCGTATAGGTGGGCTGGATCATCATCTATGTTCACGTCTTTTATTCTATGATGTTGGAAGTCTTCTTCGGCCCTTATAGCGGCTAATATTAGGCTTATAACGTTAATGTCAGATAATGATTTGATCAATCGCCTTTTGAGTTTTTCTTTTAGTTTGTCGTCTATTTCAACTCCTACGCAAAGTTTGAGACCGGCTTCTGCGAGATCGTCCAAATTTATCCCCTTTTCTTTTAGTTGATCGAATATACTTATATTATTGTTTTTTAGCGTCTCGAGGAGGCTTGTTTTTATGCAATTTTTTAATTTTTTGGTGTTGCAGTTTCTTGGTGGACCTTCTCTACTTATTATGAGGATTGTCTTGGATTTGTAGAATCTGGTTAAAGGTCCTAGTATCTTGTCCTTGGTTTCTATTACTATTTTAAGATATGATAAGAGTTCTTCTAGGCTTTTGTTATCGTCTATGAATATTATAAGGTCTAGTAGTGAATTTCCAATTCCTATACTGCAAGTCATGTCTTCAAAGTCTCTTAGGAGGAGTTCAAAATTATCTGTGGATATTCCTATTTTATCCTTGATTGGGTATGTTACCTTTTTTGTTTCATGGAAGCCACTTTTTGTCTCACATACTCCTAGTGTCTTCAGTCCTTGGCTATTTTTTATGGTTAGATTGTTCTTGTTGTATTGGATGCTGGTTTCGCCTTTTATGATTTGCATCAAGGATCACCAAATGTTTTATTTAATCATCTTCACATATCTAAACTTTGGTGATATTATGAAGGTGCATCTTAGGGTGTTTATTGAAGTTGAAAACCTTGGCAAGGTTATAAATATACTTGCGGAGGAAGGTGTCACAGGATTTTATATAGTGGAATATAAAGGTATTTCCCCTAGTGAGTGGAGTGGTTTCATTGTCAGGGAAGATCCAGAATCTGCCATATCACTTATAAGAAATCATGCAAGGGATGCTATACTTATCTGTTCTGTTGTCGATGAGGAACAAGTAGAGAACATAATAGAAAGATTCAAGGACGAACTTTCTGATAAACGTTACACCCTTTTAGAAGTTCCTGTAAAGCGCATAATCGTGAATTCACCACCATAGCTGATCCCCCATGGTAGTGGTTGTAGACCCCCAATTAGCTGGGGTGGCTGGTAACATGATCATAGGGGCTCTCATAGGCTTGGGAGCCCACCCAGACAAGGTCATAGAGGTTATGGAGTCCGCGGCATCCTATTTTGGCGGTGTTGATGTTAAAGTTTCTGATGTTAAAAGGGCGGGTATAAAAGCCACCTATGTTGAAGTGAAAAAAGCTTCCATGCCAAATTTTAAGTATCCTGAGTTCTTGGAAAGAATTGAAAGTATTGACCATCCACTCATAGATGATAAGGTAATAGCTTTTTCCAAGGCAGTATTCCACACTATAGCACAAGCCGAGGCGAAAATCCATGGGGAATCCCTAGATGATATACATTTTCATGAAGTTGGGGCGTCAGATGCTGTTGCAGACGTTTTTGGAGCGGCGTTCGCATATTTCAGCTTAGGACTTGACAAAGAAAAAGTTTATTCGCTCCCAGTGGCATTAGGGGGAGGTTCAACCACATCAGCCCATGGAAGGATCCCAATACCGGCACCAGCAACCCTTGAGATCCTTAGAGGAGCACCAATCCACGGAGGACCTGTCGGAATGGAACTTGCAACACCCACAGGGGCCGCATTACTCGTTAACATAGTAGATGAATTTAAAAGCTTCCTCCCACCTATCAGGGTAGTGGAGATCGGATATGGCGCGGGTAAAATGGATCCAAACTTTCCCAATATACTCAGGATAATAAAGGGCACAAAGAGCCTAGAAGAAGATAAAATAGTATTATTAGAGACAAACCTAGACCATTTAAGTGGTGAAATAATAGGAAACCTTTTCGATAATCTAATAGAAGAAGGAGCCCTTGATGTGACAATCACACCCATACTAATGAAAAAGAACAGACCAGGCCACCTCTTGAGGGTCATATCCAAACCAGAAGACCAAGAAAATATCCTAAGGAGGATATTCAAGGAGACAGGAACCCTTGGCATCCGAATATTCCCACAAGTACACAGAACAATACTAAAAAGGGATAAAGTACCATTTAAAGTTAATATAAAAGGTGAATGGACAGCAAACTTCAAAGTAGCCTTCCTAGATTCTGAGATAATAAGCGCACGTATAGAATACGAAGATGCGAAAAAAATATCATCAAAGACAGGACTACCCTTGCGTGAAGTCATGGAAATGGCAGAAGAACAATTCAAAAATAAGAGATGGTGAACCAAATTGAAGGCTATTAGCATACTTTCAGGAGGCCTTGATTCGACCGTAGCCACAGTAAAATTAGCTGAAAAGTATGAAATACATGCAATAACCTTTGATTATGGCCAGAGGAGTGCTATGATGGAAATAGAAGCCTCCAAGATTATAAGCGAATCCTATGGTTTTAAACATCATGTTATTAGGCTTCCTTGGCTTGGAGAACTTGGAGGTTCAGCCCTCACAACAAAAAATAAAATACCAAAACCTACTATAGATGAGTTGGAATCTGATGTTGCCAAGGAAACCGCTAGGATGGTTTGGGTTCCAGGTCGCAATCTTGTGTTCGCTTCCATTGGAGCGGCATATGCAGACGCGATAGATGCAAGAGCCATAATAGTCGGTTGGGACAAAGAGGAAGCAAGAACGTTCCCTGATAATTCTCAGAGATTCCTCAAGGCATTCAATAGCGTCCTTGAAGTAGGTGTTCTTGCAGATGTTAAGGTAGAGGCGCCCTTGATAGATTATACTAAAAAGGAGATAGTGGAGGAGGGTTATAGGCTTAAAGTGCCCCTAGAGGTCACATATTCTTGTTATGAGGGTGGGAAGTTACATTGTGGCCTTTGTGAATCTTGTATGAGGAGAAAAAGGGCTTTTAAATTGGCTGGGATAGAGGATCCTACAGTTTATAAGGTTTGATTATTTTATCACCATGAGTATGTCCCCTGCTTCCACTTTTTCTCCCTCTTGGGTGTATATTTTCTCCACAACCCCAGAATGTGGTGCTTGTATGTCGTTTTCCATTTTCATAGCTTCTATTACAGCTACAACGTCTCCTTCTTCTACTATGTCACCCTCTTTAACCTTTAATTTCACTATCATCCCCTGCATTGTGGACTCCACAGCACCTTCCACGGGTTCTTCTGGCCTTTTTGGTTTTTCTTCAACAGTTAAATAACCTGTAGGTATCACTTTAACTTCGAATTCGTCCCCGTCTACTTCTACAATGTACTGGGCTGGAACAGCCTCCGCATGTCCTGGTACCGCCTCTTTTGGCGGTTCTAGCGGCTCTTCTTCGATTTCTCCTCTGAGGAATTTTGGTGCTATAGTTGGATAAAGTGCAAATGTTAGGATGTCTTCCTCTTTTCGGATTATCCCAAGTTTCTCTCCTTCTCTCTTATATTTTTCGAATTGGGGTTCTAGTATGTCGGCTGGTCTGCAGTCTATAGGTTTCTGGTCTCCTATTACTTTGGCGGCTACTTCTGGGTTTAAAGGTGCTGGCGGCCTCCCATAGAGGCCTCTGAAGTAGTCTTTGACTTCGTTTGACACCATCTTGTATCTTTCACCTGAGAGCACGTTCATAACAGCTTGTATTCCGACAATTTGACTTGTGGGCGTTACCAGGGGCGGGTATCCCATGTCTTTTCTCACTTTTGGCATTTCTTTCAAGACGTCATCATAACGGTCGAGGGCATCCTGTTCTTTGAGTTGGGCTACTAAATTCGATAACATTCCCCCAGGTATCTGATAGATGAGGACATCTGTATCTATACGTTCTGCTATTGGGTCTAGGATTGACTTGTACTTTTCCCGGATTTCCTCGAAATATTTTTTTATCTGGGTTAATTTTTTGAGGTTAAGACCAGTATCATATGGTGTGTCCTTAAGGGCGGCTACCACGCTCTCAGTTGGAGGTTGTGAAGCACCCCATGATAAGGGTGATATTGCAGTGTCTAATATGTCAACACCGGCTTGGCACGCGGCATAATAGCTCATAGGGGTCATCCCACTCGTACAATGACAGTGAAGATTCACTAAAAGGTCTGTCTCCTCCTTAAGTGCTTTGACAAGCTCATAGGCATCATGTGGTGATATCAGGCCAGCCATGTCCTTTATAGCGACTGAATCGCATTCCAGAGCTTCCAGTTCCTTGGCGAATTCTACATATTTGTCGAGGGTATGGTATGGGCTTATTGTATAGCAGATGGTGCCCTGGACGTGGGCTCCCTGGTCCTTAGCTACTTTAATAGCATATTTCATATTTCTTATATCGTTTAGGGCGTCAAATATCCTGAAGATGTCAACACCATTCTCATAAGCCTTTTCAACAAACTTTTTAACTATGTCGTCAGGGTAATGCTTATATCCTACAAGGTTCTGTCCCCTTAAAAGCATCTGTATAGGGGTTTTCTTGATCTTTTCATCTAACTTTCTTAGGCGTTCCCATGGGTCTTCGTTAAGGTATCTTATACAAGTATCGAATGTTGCACCACCCCATGCCTCTAATGAAAAAAAGCCCACTTTGTCCATATCCTCGGCTATGGGTAACATATCTCGTGTCCGCATACGGGTTGCAAGGAGTGATTGATGCGCATCTCTGAATGCTGTTTCAACAATTTTTATCCTTTTCATGCTGACCCTCACGGCGATTGATCATCTCTATATACAATAGTAAAAACTAATTTAAATACTTCAACAAAAGAAAGAGAAACTTGCTCATAATATAACAAGACCATATTATTACTATGTGCGTTTTCTTGGCATGATGGTACACTCCAGTCATAGGCTATAAAAGTTTGGGTAGTTATGGTTATATTATAGTAAAATCTTAAGGGATTATAATTCAAAGAACAGAGGAGAATCAAAGATGGCAAAGATAATTATAGATTATGATAAATGTGATGCATGTGGAGAATGTGCCGATTTATGCCCAATGGAGATACTCATAATAGTCGATGACAAATTAGAGGTTCAAAATCCTGAAGACTGCAACGAATGTGAGGTGTGCATGGACGTATGCCCAAATGAAGCCATAAAAGTAGAACCGGAATAAACCCCCCCAATACATAAGAATATTCTGGGGGGTTAAAAATTTTAACATTCCTTTTTGAAGATCACCTTTATTTGGGGGGTTATTTTATGGAATTTGGAAAGATTGAAAGACCCACCATTGGAAGGTTCGTTGATGTTGAATTCTTCCGTATGATACGCTTCCTACCAGTGGAAATGTTAGGTGAACGAGTGGATGGTTTAATATACAATGGTGCGAAGGCTGCAACTACCGACATGAAAATAAATTTAGATAGAATAGTCGCTTTTTTCAAAGAAAAAAAGATAGGCAGAGTAACGATCTTAAACACGGATCCTGTGAGGGTTAAAGTAGACGAATGTGTCACTTGTTCAGGGCTCCCAAGTGTTGGAAGGCCATTGTGCCATTTTGAAGGCGGCCTATTAGCGGGTTTGTTCGGATCAGCTCTGGGAGATGATATAGATCTTAAGGAAGTGAAGTGTTGGGGTCTTGGAGACAAAACCTGTCTCTTTGAAGAGATATGAGATTCATCTTTCAATTTCCCCAGTGATGAATTTATCAACTAACTTGGCTGCTTTCTCGTCAGGATATTGTATTGGCGGATGTTTCATTGTATAAGCTGATATAGATGTTAAGGGACCTGCAATTCCCCTTTTGAGTGCTAATTTACAACATCTTATAGCGTCTATGACGCAACCTGCAGAGTTGGGTGAATCTTCGACACTGAGGCGGAGTTCAAGATTCATAGGGATGTCGCCGAAAATTCTTCCTTCCATTCTAAGGTAACAGATTTTGTTGTCTTTCTGCCATGGTACATAATCGCTTGGGCCTATATGTATGTTCTCTGGGTCTAGTCTTTCATCGCCTAGGATGGATTGTACGGCCTCTGTCTTTGATTTTTTCTTTGAATGTAGTCGGTCCCGGTTTAGCATGTTTAAGAAATCAGTGTTTCCACCAGTGTTTAACTGATATGTTCTATCTAATCTAACACCCCTGTTTTTGAATAATTGTGTTAGCGTTCTATGTGTTATGGTGGCCCCTATCTGGGCTTTTATATCATCTCCGATTAGGGGTAAGCCTGCCTTTTCGAAACGGGATGCCCATTTTGGGTTGCTTGCTATAAATACTGGGATGTTATTTATGAAGGCTGTGCCAGCTTCCAATGCGCATTCAGCATAGTAGCGTGTGGCCTTTTCTGAGCCAACTGGCAAGTAATTTAGGAGTATTTCGGCGCCGCTGTCTTCTAGGACTTCCACAACATCTGCTGGTTCCTTGTCTGCAACTGAGAATGTGTATTTTTCATCATATTCTTTCATATGGGATGCTACACCATCAAGAACCGGACCCATAGAGACTTCGACATCCATCCATGGTATGTCTTCACAGAATATTTTCGTGCAATTTGGGGGGGCGAATATTGCCTCGCTCAAGTCTTTCCCCACTTTTCTTTTGTCAACATCAAATGCTGCGACTACTTCTATATCCTCTGGCTTGTAACCGCCTATATCCCAGTGCATTAATCCTATGGCATCCTCTTCGTTTTTTCCTGTGTAATAGTATATTCCCTGGATTAAGGAACTTGCGCAGTTCCCCACGCCTGTGATAGCGATTTTTATCTTACCCAATTAGAACACCCTTCCAGTATTCCCAGTATTGTAATGGAGTAGAATGATCAACTACTATAATCATACCTATCCAGATTATTAAATCTTTCGCTTTTCAAAGGGATTATGGTTTGGTTCTCTGATCCATTTCAGAGCCTCTAGTACAGTAGAAGTTTCTTGAAATCCCAATGCCTAGTGTGGATGCTACTAGGCATGTGGGGCATAGGCATCCCCTTTCATCTTTTATACATTTTGATTCTCCTAGGATGCAGAATAGTTTTTCACCGCATTCTTTATAGGATGGACATGATGGGCATGCGCAATCTTCTGACAACTTTTTAACTTCTTCTTGCATTTCTATTTTGTCCATTGCCATTATCCTTGTATATTCTTCTTGGAAGCGATCCATGATAAACCCCCACATTATATTGTTACTCTGAGGAATAGGAAGATTAACCAGAATATCATTAGGGTTCTGCTGGTCCAGGTTGGCATTTTACCTTGGATTATCTGCTTGTTGAATTTCCAGGTTAGGATTATCGTTACAAGTAATATAATGTTTTGGATGTTAGCAAGTATATTAACTGGGTTTTGTATGTAGTGGATCCCCCACATTATTGCTGTTAGTATGATACCCGCCCAGTTGATTTTTATAAGATTTTTGTTCTCTGTGAAGTTTAGGGATATGAATGTGCCCATTGCTAGTATGATTCCTAGGAATTGTAAGAACGATTCAAGTATTGGTATGTTGAAGATGCTCGCTTTTAATATTGGTAGAAGTATGATTGCTTTGAGGGCTTCGTCAACTGGGAATGCTTCTATATCACCGACTGCGAGAGAATATTTGCCTTTATTTTGTTCGTTGAATACCATTATATAATATTTTCCAGCTGGGAGGGTTTCATTGAATTCGGGCCCCTTAAGGTAATAATCGCCTCCAAATTCTTCGAAGTAAGGTTTCCAGTCCCCTGGGCCCAGTTCTTTCATGGTTTTGCCTTTATCATCTGTTATCCGGGCATATACGAGTTGATCGGCTCCTGGGTTATCTGGTACTAGGATGGTGACGTATAATCTGAACTTTTTGGGGGATTGTATCATGTAGTAGACTGGTTCGCCTTGTAATTGGCCATAAAATGCTTGTGAGATTTCTGGTTTTTCTATGATTATGGGATTGTCTATTGGAGCTTTTGATGGTGCGAAGCGTGGTTGATGGGCAACCACAACACTTACGAGACAGATAACAGCTAATATGAGGAATAAGATTTTGGTTTTCATAATGATAACTTTTTTATTTTTATTAATTATTAAATTTTATCTGATTTTTATTTGGGTTCCTGTATGGAGTGGTTTTATATTGTCTAGGTTTTCATTGAGTATATTGTATGCTTCCTTTGATGTGCAATGGCCAGTGTAGATTTCTTTTATGTTTTGGAATGGTTCTAGTAGGTTTGGGGCTTCTTTGGCCTTTATATGGAAGCCCCCTATGAGGGTTTTTATAGGTTTGTCATATTTTCTTTTTATTGTCTCTAGTATGTTGAGTATGCCGCGGTGGGAGCATCCGGTTAGAACTATTAGACTGTCCTCTGATTCTACGATTAGGACTATTTCATCTTTGAAATCATCTTTTACAATCCCATCCTCTGATATTTTATAAAGTTTATGGTTGCCCATTGGTTTTGGGAAAAAATCCCAGATATTAACTATTATATCGCAGCCGATGGACAATCTAGTGTCATCTTTCAAGTGTTTTATTCGATGATTATCCGCTAGGCTACTGTCCAGGCCAACATAACGCCAGGATCCATTATCGGCGTATCGTTTGGAAAATGCGCTATTGCCAATATAAATGTTCGCAGTGTTATTTTCTTTGAGGAAGTGTGGTAATCCTCCTCCATGGTCATAGTGTCCGTGGGAGATTATAGCATATTCTACTGTGGATATGTTTATGCCAAGTTTTTGGGCATTTTCAATGAAGTAGTGGGATTGTCCCATGTCGAATAATAGA